>NZ_VZZR01000105.1:0-11198 GCF_009650555.1 Pseudomonas sp. EMN2 | reverse complement strand
AGCGACAGATACATAGAGTGAAACTCGCCATGCCTAGCATGGTGAGTGAGCCGCTAAAGCGTCAGCTTTGAGATAACCACTACTTCTATTCTATTGTGGCGTAAACGCCACGATTAACCAACTGTGCCTGAGGCACGACCAACCTCTCTATTAAGCAGAGAAAATGGGGCAACAAGCCCCACTCTTGCTCTTACCTTTCTAGGCTACCTGTGCACTGACAAAGGCAACGGTACGTTGCAGATGACCGCACTAGTCAGATTATCAGTGCACCACTACTCTCATAAGTTTTTAGAGATACATCAAGGCTCAAGGTGAAAAAGCGTGACGTGCCGTCACCCTAAGAAAGCAGGTAGTACTTCGGGGCTTCCACTGCCCCTCTACCCCTCTACTCCTTGCCGGTAGGCATCAGCTGATGCGGTTAGGTGACGGGTACGTCACAATATAACTTACTCGTGCCTAAGGCACAGAAGCTCACCCTTATTTTGTAGGGAAGGCAAGAGGGGCACACCCCTCCCCCAACTCCTTGGCTATACCCTTGCTTGGTCAACCCTTCTCATGCGCCTGCAACGACACGTTGTGATTCAGACCCAAGCTAATCTTAACCCCAGCACTGTAAGTGCAGGATAACAAGCATACCCGTCATCCAAATGGCTGGTGCTCCCACTAAGTCAATTGCAGCGTGATGACTCGACGCCATCACGCTGCACTATATTGACAGTCTCGGTCTTTAATCAGCGGGCCGTGGCGTAGGGAGTTGAATGCATGGACTATCAGGTGCATCAAGGCGAATAAGCTCCGTGCTCACCCAGCAGGTGATGATGCTGTCTGGTCCTGAACCCATTTCAACTGAGCTAATGAGCCCAACTTCAGTAAGGCTTGCAATGGCCTTCACCACCTTCTTGAGCGTGATATTGCACTGAGCGGCTACTTTTGCTTGAGATACTGTCACGGTTCCATCGCTCTGGATATGTGAAGCCAAACGCAGCATAACGGATACACTATAGGGAGCTTTATTGCTCGCTTCAGTGAGCCTGTCAATGAAAAGATGGCTAAAGAAGACCGCTGCTGGTTCGCCGCTGTTGCTATCGTTGCTAAGTTCGTGTTGTTGGGTCATGGGTAAGCTCCTGAAATACAGAGTTGTAGAGTAAATTAATCTTTGTATCTTGCTTTTTTTGCGGTGCTTCGAGGCTTGCTGTGCTTGCTGAACGCTCTTGCTTACTCGACTTTCTGTTTTGCTGTACTTCAGGTCTTGCTGCGCCTAATGCTTGAGACTCACTTGGTGAACTTATCCTCTGCCAACAGCGCTCGCCTGCTGACTTCGTACTGGTTGGCAACGAGGCTGCCTTTGGGAGCGGATATGCTCATCCCCGCCATGTAGACAGACCACTTGGCATACAAGTCTTTGCTCAGATTCATGGCCTGGGTTGGCACCTTGGCTTGCTTGAGACGAGCGATGGCTTCATTACCTCGCTGATAGGCGTATTGCTGACAGTCCGCTAGAGCTTGGGCACGGTCATCTGGCCGCTTACTCGACCCATACCCGCGAAGCTGTCTGTAGAGGATGTAACCCATGCTCGCTTCTTGGCCACACTTCCATGCGTTTTGCTCAAGCACCTGCTGGAAGTTCCAAGCCGGTGATTGCGTTTCCACGTACTTGATTTCCACTGGCTGGAATGTCCACCGCTCGACCTGAACAGGCGTGTGAGCCTCAGTGTTCACAATCGGCTCGTACCTTTGCTGAACGCATCCAGCCAGCAATCCCAATGCACAAGCAGTCAGTGTGTGTTGTTTCCATCTATTCATTTGTCGACCGTCCTGTGCCTGCTCACTGAACCCTGACCGAGCTGTAGCCTTTGCTGCTCATGCAGTAGCCGTAGGTTTTCTGCCGCTTCTGCTGGATGTTGGCGCCCTCCATGAACGTCCCCTGGAACTCCCAGTCTGCCGTCTGGATGTAGCTCGCCTGCATCTGGCAGTGGGCATCGTCCTGGGTCCGCTCCTCGGGTGTAACGCCCTTCTTGACCATCTGGTATTGCGGCAGTGCGGCACACCCGGCAATTACTAGAGCAGCGCCGGCAATCAGTAAGCCTTGTATCGTTCCTTTCATATCCATTGCTCCTTTGACCCCGCCTCTGGGTGAGGCGGTCTATGGGGACCTTCGGGTGTCGCCGTAACGGCGCCTTCCGAAGCAGGCAGATGGTGCCACGAGCCATTGAAAATTCACAGTATACTGTGAAGACGTATGCAGCTGAGCGACTGACAGTTCCACCCTCAATCAGAGGGTGACGGTTTGGACGCAGGATTGGCATTCGGTAGGGTCTTACGTGAGCGACGCAAGCTTGCTGGTCTCACCCAGGAGCAGTTGGCACTTGAAGCCGATATCCAGCGGAACTACGTCAGCCTAATCGAACGGGGCGTAAACCAACCAACGATCACCGTCATCTTTAAGCTGGCTGCTGCACTGAAGTGCCAGCCATCTGCCCTCATAGTCGATGTGGAAGCAATCGTAAGATGAGGTTTCGAATATAGGGGAAAAGTGACAGGGCTCGGCACTTCCCCCTTCCCATACCTGATTTCAAGAGATAGCGACAATTGTTACCCTGGCATGAGCAACTCGTTGTACTTTTTGGGCACAAGCGCTATTTCACCCCAAGCAAGCTTGTCTACCGCCAAACCACTGCCATTTGTGGTGATGACGCCGTAGAACATAACGATTCGCCCGGTCGAGTCGTCGTTGATGCTCTTGTCTCTGCAGAATCCATCCTGAAGCTTGACAGTGAAGTCTACGATTGCAGGATCGCATTCGAGCCGAGTCATACGTGTGTTGGTCGAGTGATTCCCCGCGTTCCAACTCCTCTTAATTCTTCCGTAGTACAGCTTGGGCGACTGCTCAGTATCCAGGATGTCGGGCGTCAGCTCAGTCACATTCGTTAGCAGGTAAGCCAGTTGGACTGCGTGTTGGGCTCCCGGGAGGAAGAAATACTTGCTTTTATTGACGTCAAAACTACGGCAAATTCCCGCAACAGTGGTTATCTTGCTCGGCAGCTGGAAGGATTCGCCATGGTGGCGACCAATCGGCACCTCAGACAAAGGCCCATCAACATCCTCAACCGGGGTTTCATCATAGTCGGCGCCTGGAGTGAGCTCGACCTCTGGTCTTGCCTGAAGAAACTCCGTGATGATAGTCAGGTGTTCGTGATCAATTGCTCGCTTTGCTTCCTCCCAAGAGTCATAGCGCTTCCCCTCGGGTTTTTTTGCCCTCAAAACACAAGCTATATGCTGCCAGCGTCGTAGGTGACGGTAGAAGGGATCACGCCGATTGGTGAAAATGTCCTTCTCCTTCGGGGTACGCTCAACGTTTGTGTAACATCCTGGGCAGAAGAGGTTGCCTACCATCTCTTCTTCATATTCATCCGGCGCCACTCTTCGGCTTGCCTTCAAGGCCTCTCGATTACCGCCCTCGTACTTCCAGCCGGGCAGGTGGTGAGCGTAGGCAATTTTTCTCTTGGTAGACATCAGCTCGTCCATGGAGGGGTAGTCATGCCAAATAGCCATACCCGCTGATGGAAATCAAGACGCAGGATCATTGAGCCGGCACTAGTGAAAATCCTGTCAATCTGCCTCACCGAACCAGCAGCCAGCCCAGCCCCATTCGCAGCGCTTCAGCAACAGTCGGCACCCGAGCGCGGGAACTGCGTGTGGCAATAGGCAAGATTCAAGAAGCATTCGCGGATCGGCGACTTCACCAAGTTTTACCCGTCCCGGATTGAGGCGGGCAATGCGCCCCCTTAATTAACGCTATCTCTGCCCTGTTCGAACGTAGTGAGCAAGTCATAAGCACTGCTGGACCACCGCTTTAGCTAATCCGCATCTAATCGATACCTGGCCCTGCAATTGACCTGCGACCGGCTAAATTTATCCGTAGCCTTTGAAAATGCTGGGATTGAGCCTACCAGGGACTAAACTGACACCCCTTTTGAGCATTTACCCATATAAAAGGCATTCAACGTGGATGAGTCTCAACCGGTTCATCACACGGGAAAGAGACTATCGACTGGGGTCGATCCTCTCAGCCAGCAGGACACGTGAGCATCTGAGGCGACCACAGCGAAGGGACCCACTTATGAAGCGGGATGGAGGTATGTCCTGCCAGAGCCCTCAACCAGCCCTAGAGGAATCAACTCACTATCTGGAAAGCCCTCCTAGCTAGCTGAAACGGGTCATCCTGAACGCTCAGTCCGCGTATTACAGGTAGCCGGGAGGCTGTTGGATTCAGGCCCGGCTATCGATCCAGCACTTGGAACTCTTGTGGGGATGAGTGACCGCAGGCTTCAGCCAGCTAATGATGAGAACGCTAACCCACTACTTGCCGGAAAGTGAATATCGCATTCTTCTCAGCAGGGTGACGGCAGGCAGTGCCCTACGTCTCGGCAGTCCTGTAACAATATCTGGAGCTCATCATCTCTGGTAACGCGGATAGCCCCATCCAGCAGGATCTCCCAGTGTGCATGAAGTTCGTGCCCCTGCCAGTAGAGCTCCGCTGCACCCAGGTCGCCTGTTTCAAAGAGTCGGTCATATAGGCTTGCGTCAGCTTGGAACAAATTAATTTGATGAACGATTTCAACTGAGACAATGTGCCGGAGGGACGCGAACATCTCTTGCAGCATTGCCCGCCCCGCAGATCCTTCTTCGGCCACCCAGAGACATCCGAGCCTAGATGGTGCGCCTGGAGCAACACGTCGCCGCGTTTCTTCCATCTGAAGCTCCGTTTCGTAAATTCTAATCAGGCGCTCTTCGTCTCCCCATCCTCGCTGGGAGCCGTACCCATCCGTGATTGTCATTCTTCTGCTGAGCATGAAGCCGAGCATGAACGTTCCCGCACGAGGGCTGACTACAGAACCAAATTGAGCCTCCCGAATAGCATCAAGACTGAGATCCTCAACCCGTGTGTGGATGGCTTGAATGCCCAGATCAATCGATGCAAGGCAGCCTGGAGACATGATTAAAGGCTTGATCGCTAGATTGTGGCAGGTCATGAAATCAACTGGATCGAACGCATGAATGAGCATTGCATACTCGCCTGAACGAACTAATCAGTTTGCGACTCTACACCAGCTCCAGCGTGACGCGCGATGCAAACTTTCTTGCAGATGAATGCCGCTCGCTCTCACCTACCGACGATTCAGCCTGCCCAGCCTCATTAGCCAAGAACTGACGGTGACTATCAAAGAAGTAGACAGCTCTGATAGCACGACACCACTTGGTGCAGACCTATCCTTAAGCGCTCGAAGATAGCCATACGATTGAATTTTCATAGACCTATATGCCAGAGAGACAATTAGTATCCCTTTACCTCTGTCAGCCTCACAAGCCTGTAGCCAAGCACTCGATCCTAACCATAACATATCGTAGACGGTCATCAGCAATATGTTAAAATCGGCACACACCGGATGATGAGTCGAGGAAGCGATGCAGGTAGTGGCTTACGCAAGGATGAGTACAGACGATCAGTGCTTGTCGGTAGGCGGTCAGTTCGCCGCCATCAAGATCGCGACAGAGACGCACGGATGGGAGATTGTCGCTCAGTTCACTGATGAGGGTGTATCAGGTGCTATTGACCCTCAAGACCGCCCACAGTGTCGCCTCGCACTCGCAATGGCGAAAGGCCTGAACTGCCCAGTTGTCGTGCATCGGATCGACCGCCTCACTCGGGATCACGCCCACTTCGTAACCTTGCAGAAGAAATACACCTTCATCGAGGCAGAGGACGTTCACAGCAGTGGTCTGCTGCGAAACATCAAGTCGCTACTGGCCGAGGAAGAGTTACTGAAGATCCGTGCCCGCACGAAGGCTGGATTAGCTGAGCTGAAGAACCTTGCCGCCAATGGTGATATCGCTGCCCAAGAGAAGATAGCCCGCCGTGATGCAGGACGCGCGAAGGCGTGGGCAGTCGGTAATGGTGCCGCCGTGACAGCAAAGAAGGTGAATGCAGACACCAGGGCTGACGCTATCGCTCACCATATCAAGGCCTGTCTGTACGATGGCTGCACTTCACTTGCCGCTATCGCTCAATGCCTTAACTCAAAGGGTGTGACGACGGCACGGGGTAGTGCATTTCAACCCATGACGGTATCCCGCTTGATGGCCCGCCTCGGCTTATCCTTCGCCACTAAAGACTGACAGCGCCTGTAAGCTCACAGGAAGCCACTACAGCGACGCTATCTAACGGGCTACCCCAACCCAGATATTGTGTTTTCATAGCCGCCAGAGGCACCTGCGAGAGGCAGACGCATTAAGCACCGATCCACATCTGGCTCGCTCTGGACCGCCCCTACGATATTCCCTTCCCGATCCACCGATGATATTCGGCGGCGGCTGATGTTCGGTTTAGAAGGTTGCAGTTATCTGCCAATATGGTGGTGGCACCTACCGACAGTAATGGACTTCTGATGATCGAAAACCTTGAGTGGACACCCACCGTAGCCGACGCCTATGCCAACAGTTACGGCGAAGTGGCCCACGACTTCCTGTCGCTGGTGGTTGAGCCGTCGCTAGCAGCCCTAGAGCAGAAGGATGCCGAAATCGCTGCTCAAGAAGACCAGTCTCTTGCTGCCTTCCGTCACCACGACCATCAACACCTGATCGCCAAGACGAGCATGGCACTCTGTCTTGGCATCCAATCGCTGTGGGAACAGCAACTGCGCGACTATCTCTGCAAGTGCTGGGCACAGGTGAAGCACGCGACCGCCGATGCGGACGACATCCGAGACGCCATCTGGGACAGCCACAAGAAGGACCGCTCGCTTAAACGGCTATTCTGCGAAATACGCGGTTTATCATTCGAAGACTTCCAGTCCTACAGCCGGCTCGACAAGCTGCAACTACTGGGAAATGTTTGTCGCCATGGCGAGGGAGCGTCAGCGAAGAAGCTCAGAAGAAAGTACCCCGAGCTTTGGTCGAGAACATTAGCTGAGTGTGAGCAACTCGGGGCGGTGGAGGCAGGATTGATGCCTGTGGATGGCATGCTGATCACCGTCGCCTTGTTGCGCGACCTAGTAAACGCTGTGGTGTTGTTCTGGCTTGATATTCAGATTGCTTGCACCGCCACCTTGATCCCAGAGGACACAGCGATGATCGAGGAAGTGGCAAGACTGCGAGCGTTAAGACCCGCCCTGCTCTGACGCACCCACCAACCATCGGGACTATCATTCCCGACACGGGTGAGAAGCCACACGCAAGCAGCAGCCAATCAACGCTACACGCTCACACGCATTCGAGGCAGCACCACATGGACGACAAGGCCGCAGTAGCCGCAGACACGCTCGAACTGCTGATGATGAATCAGACAGCCATCCGAGCTGCTCTGGAAGAGATATCTCTGTGGGTCAGCCAGCGTGGCTCAACGCAGATCCACGAGAACGTGATGACAGCCCTACAGACGCTCGATACGAACGCACAGAGTATTAGCCAAGGGATCGCCCGATTACGCTCAGAGCAGAGCTGAAAACGGCCACAAGCCGCGACAGAACTGCCTCTGAACGGCCTTTCCATTTTCTAACTATACGGAAAACTTGATGAGCGATGTCGAATAGATATGGAGCGGAATTGTACTACTAGCCTTAATTTCCCGTAGCAAAGCAAGACTGGTCCGATCGTGTTATCGACGCCATCTATTGCCATGCATGAAAGAGACAACACCAAGCCAGAAGTAACAGCAACCACATGAGAGCTGCCCTTCTCACGCTCACGGCGTTTTAGGTTTGACCAAAGCATGCTCCAGATAAGGCATTAGACCCTGGACTAAAAGATCTGAGAGCCTACTGAGACCCTCATCAGTCAACACTTCCCCATCCTTCGCACCGTGATTCTTGAATGCATATTGGACAGCTCTATCAACCGCACGCTCTCGCTCTCTAACCGAAGATCGTCTCAAGGCCTCACGCAATATCGAACTGAAGGCCAACTCAATGGAACCATCCGGTATCTTTCGATATTCATAAGCAGCCTTAACGTCATTCGCACTCAAGCCTAGATCAAACTCAAGAACCATTTTCTCTGAGGTTCGAGGATCTATACAATGCATAGCATGAACAGGCGGACCAACATAGTTCTCCGAAAGACAAACCACCATCCGCCTGACACCAAAGAACTCAACGTACGCTAGCAATTGGCCGTCCGCGTCCAAATTACTGACCGCCACACAATGTATCGGCACCCCTTCTGGCCTATTCAGTACAATATCTTGATCGTACCAATAACCAAAGCAAGCCTCTTCATTATGGTCAAGCAAATACTTTTTGGCGCTATCGCAGTCCCGAGACGAGATCCCATTCACTACCGCAAAGCAAAGTGCCGACTTTACGAGCGAACGCCCTGAAAGAGGACCACCAAAATCCAGAGATAGATTAATTGGGCTGCTTGAGTAGATGAACTTCTCTTCAGCCTCCGACAGTGCCAAATCTAAGTCGAAATTCGGGTGCTTTCTCTTCACACCCTTGAGGATCTTACGAAGCTCTTCAGCACTGCGAGCAACAAGCTCGATTTTAACCCCCCCGGACTCGTCCTGCCTCTCGCTGAACGTTACCTTTGCGGGACTCATGCTACCGTCCGCATGAAGCAATAACTGCTCACCTTCGAGATTTTTGACTGGAAGCGAAGGTAAAGCACCACGATCCCTTTTCACGCCAACCAATAAACCCAATGACTGAAGGTCACTGGCCAAAGCACTATCCCACTTTTCCCCTGCGCCTTTATTGCAGCTTACGCAGAGTACACCAGCGACTTTATATCTACCTCCAATAGCGTTAATCACAATATGCTCTTCAGAGTCATTCTCTCCTGAGAGAGACACGCCGCACAATATGCACTCTGCCATCCGCCCTCCACAACTTATGGCGACAAGCCAACAAACAACGGCCTGATCAAAAAAGGGGCTATTAACTAGCCCCTAGGGACAAAACCTTATTATCCCAGCAAGGTTTTCATACCCAGCAAGCCTTGCAAACCACCCAACTCAAGCACCGTAGATGCACGCTTGGATTTCCACTCTGTTGCTGGCTGCTGCCCCTGCATCAGGAGGGCCTCATAGTCCGAAATTCCAGCGGTCCTTGCAGCTAGCGCGACGTGCTCACGGACAGCATTTTCGGCCGCTGCAGGACTGGCGCCAGGAACAAACTGCACAGTCCATATGGTAGTTAGTTTGTGCTTGACATAGTGGTGCTTACGCAACACCTCATTAAATACCTCTCTCGCTTGCGAGGTAACATGGCCATTCAGGTCAACTGTAAGCATAGCGTAGATAGTCATGACTTATTCTCCGCGTTGTTTATTTGATTGAGACACCACCGAAGCCAAGATGAGCCAACATTGCTACCTCTACCTCGCGGCGCTCACTACGACTTGATTGATCCAGGCGAATGGTCGCGAGCTAAAAAGCGCTAGAACGCAACCACTGCCCCTTACGCAGTCGCAACAACTGCTAAGCCGATTTAGAACAGGGTGAGTTGACCCGGATGAGACCGCCAGTGTTGGCACACGCTTTCCCAGCGCCCGAATCGGAACCGGGAGTAGCGGTGCACAAATACAACCTTGATGCTAGAACGAGCCATGTGTGGCCCTCCTGCGACGGATGGAAGGGTTTTGGCTTGCCCCACACAGCCACTAGGACTACACTGCTCCACGTCTTCCCATAGACATATTGCAGGTTGCGGGCGGTTTGGTAGACCCTCGTTCACCTCACCGAAAGCTCAGAAGTGTTGGTAGCACTCCTGGGCTTTTTTATGCCTTCAAATCGGCACCTACCAGAACAAGCTACGTTGCCCTGTCAACTTCCCATGCTTCCTAAGGTTGTCCAACCGGAACCTTGAACTGGTGATGCTAGTACCGCACATTTCAGCCAAACGCTCAGGAGTACCGGCGTCAGCACAAGCTGCAATTGGCATCATGATCGCCGCAGTGATGGCCTTGGCCTGCCACTCGGAATCTTCAAAGAAGCGGTGCTGTCCCAACACTGCCCCTCGATGAAGAGTCACTGCGTGCTCCAAGACGATATGCCCCATCTCATGAACAACTGTACTGCGCCCAAAGACGTTATCTGCAAGAAGCATGTCGTAGATGTCTTCTCTCAGCACCACCAGATTCTTCTCAGGAATAGTGAAGGCGGCACATTCATCAAGCTGGTCCACCTCTACAATCTTGTAGTTAAACCCTGCGTTCGGAAGGGTGTGTTCCAAGATTTTGGTGCAATCCAACATGTATCGCTCACCCGACCGAAGAGGGAGCGCTGCTCGGATGCCCTCAGCGATTTCCTCAAGTGACGCATAACTTTGAGGCCTGACTTTTAGCCCCTGCGGCGTTCTCACATCCCCGTTCGAGTAAAGCGTTGTCAATCCTTAATCTCCCTTCTTCGGCTGCGCCTGAAGCCACTGGCGAATTTCTTCAGTTGGAGCACTACCCTCTTGAAGCCTACGGGCGAATGCTGCAACCAGGCCTCTGGCATCAGAGTCCAGATCAGCTGTGTTAACGACGTCTTTAGATCGTTCTGCGGCTAGCCTAAGCTGATGCAACTGTTTCGCATCTGCATGTTCAGCAAAGAAGGCGAGCGCCGCTTCAATATGCTTATCAGAAAGCCGCTTCTCGCCGTACTCAATACCGCTTAGATGCGCCGAACTGATAGCCATAGCTTCTGCCATTGCTTTTAGAGACACGTCAAACCTCATCCGAAGCAATCTGGCAGCTTCACCAAAGGGTGTAAGTCTCATCTGGTCACCTTCATCTCTTCCCCGTACACCTGCATTACCTTCCTGGCAATCATGTTCTCCATTTAGAGAAGATCGTAGCTCCGAATAAATGATCGGTCAAGCGACCAGTGGACGGCCGCGCAAACGCGAAGTCAGCAGAGAGGTAAATCATGGAGTTGGATATGGAAGGCGGCGACGGCAAATAAAGCGCGATGAGGAGGATCGAAGGCTTTGCCTGTTCGATTACCCACGAGCAGAAAGGAACTGGCCCACTCAATTCGAAGGAGCTAACATGCCGCTTGCGGCGCACCACTTAGGTGTACCTAAACGCTGTCACACTTCGAGATTTTGAGCGAGGAAAGTCCTTTAGAATTAAGGACTTAGGAAATGGAGGCGGCCCCACCAGCCACACCCCGGCACTCGATGTTCCCGCTATGGCTGCTCCCTTCCGGGCCTGACCAG
>NZ_VZZR01000104.1:0-43796 GCF_009650555.1 Pseudomonas sp. EMN2 | reverse complement strand
GGGTGGTCAGCGAGGTGACTTCCGATGGCTTGAAGATCATCGCGTTGCCGGCGGCCAGGGCCGGGGCGGATTTCCACAGGGCGATCTGGATCGGGTAGTTCCACGCGCCGATACCGGCGGTCACGCCCAGTGGCTCGCGGCGGGTGTAGACGAAGGACGATTCGCGCAGCGGGATCTGCTCGCCTTCGATGGCCGGTACCAGGCCTGCGTAGTACTCCAGCACGTCGGCGCCGGTGACGATGTCGACGTAGCGGGTTTCGGAGTACGACTTGCCGGTGTCCAGGGTTTCCAGCTGGGCCAGCTCGTCGTTGCGCTCGCGCAGGATGTCGACGGCGCGGCGCAGGATGCGCGAACGCTGCATGGCAGTCATGGCGGCCCAGACTTTCTGGCCGCGTTCGGCGCTTTCGACGGCCTTCTCGACGTCCGCCTGGGTGGCGCGCTGCACGTGGGCGAGGACTTCGCCGGTGGCCGGGTTGATGGCTTCGAAGGTGGCATCGCTGCCAGCGTCGACGTAAGCGCCATCAATGTAGAGTTTTTGCGTTCCGAAACGGGCCATAGTGTCCTCGCAAGTGCAGTGTGTGGTTGGCTGCCGCGTCACGCTCCTGCCGGTTGGCCAGTGGCTGTGCGCGGTGGTTCAGCGGCCTGGTCGTTGGTGTCCAGGGTGTGCTGTTTAGCCAGTTGTAGATCCATGTATTCGTAAGCAATCCGTATCGCCTGGTCGGTGTCGAATGCGTCACCCGACAAGGCGCCACGCAGCCAGAGGCCGTCGATCAAGGCCGCCAGCCCGCGGGCAGCCTTGCGCGCATGGTAGAGCGGCAGGGCGCGGCGGAACTGGCAGCACAGGTTGGAATACAGGCGGTGATCGTTGATCCGCTGCAACCTGTGCAAAGACGGCTGGTGCATGCTGGAGGCCCAGAAGGCCAGCCAGGTTTTCATTGCCGGGCCGTTCACCTGGCTCGCATCGAAGTTGCCTTCGATGATCACCTTCAGGTGAGCGCGCGGGCTGTCGTCCGTCAGGGCCTGGCGACGTGCGGCCACGCCCTCGTTGAGCATGCTCATGATGTAGCCCATCGTCGCTGCGATCAGGCCGTTCTTGTCCTGAAAGTAGTGACTGATGATGCCGTTCGACACGCCGGCCAAACGGGCAATCAGCGCAATGCTGGCGTCCCCCAGTCCGACCTGATCGACCGCCTGCAGGGTGGCTTCGATCAACTGCTGGCGGCGGATGGGTTGCATACCGACCTTGGGCATCTTGCTATCTCCTCAGGCCTGCGAGCAGACGACGGGCGGCTGACTCGGCGAAGGCCAGTCTATTTTGTTTTGATTGAACGTTCAATCAATAAAGAATAAGCTCTGCGACAATTTGTGCCATTGACAGTTTTCAAGCGGTCAACGGGACACGGATTGACACCCCAGGAAATCGCGTAACCCCCGGAATACAAGGCGTTGACGGGCATGAGCGATGCAAAGACAGATTCTGCCGAGCGGTCACAGGCTGCGCGGTCGGCCCTTGGAGCGGGCCTGGTGGCTGTGGCGAATGCGCACACTCCTCAACGGAGATGCGGATCGGCGACAGGTCACCCGTCTGTTTTCTTGCAACGTTTCTAATCGGGATCACGGTTTCCAGGGTGCCTTTTATAACACCTGACGCTGTAGGGCTATTGCACCAATTGCGTCGGAAATAACTGTTTAGCCTCCACTGCCGCACTGCCCGGAGCATTCGTGCAATGAGTTCTGCCTCCCTAACCAACCCACCTGCCGAGCGGGTACGGGTCAACCGCGTGGTGTTCTACACCTCGGCGCTGCTGATTCTCGTGCTGACGGCCTTGCTGATCGCTGTACCCGAAACCGCCGGCCAGGTGCTCGGTGTCGCCCAGAAATGGCTGACCCGCACCTTCGGCTGGTACTACATGCTGGTAATCTGCGGTTACCTGCTGTTCGTCGTTTACCTGGCCTTCTCCGACTACGGCAAGCTCAAGCTGGGCGGCAAGGACGACACCCCCGATTTCAGCTACGGCGCCTGGGCCGGCATGCTGTTCTCCTCCGGTATCGGTATCTCGCTGCTGTACTTCGGCGCGTCCGAGCCGCTGGACCACTACTTCAACCCACCGGAAGGCACCCCTGCCAGCCTCGAGGCCGCGCGCCAGGGCCTGCAACTGACCTTCCTGCACTGGGGCCTGCACGGCTGGGCGATCTACGCCCTGGTGGGCCTGGCCGTGGGTTACTTCGCCTACCGTCACAACCAGCCGCTGGCACTGCGCTCGGCGCTGTACCCGCTGGTCGGTGAGCGTTGGGTCAAGGGCGGTGCCGGCCATGCCGTGGACATCTTCGGCATGTTCGTCACCCTGCTGGGCCTGGTGACCAACCTCGGCATCGGTTCGATGCAGGTGGCCTCGGGCCTCGAGTACCTGTTCGGCATGGACCACAGCAAGACCAACCTGCTGGCGGTGATCCTGACCATGGCTGGCGTGGCCACCATCGCTGCGGTGTCGGGCGTGGAAAATGGCATTCGTCGTTTGTCCAACCTGAACATCCTGCTGTTCAGCGGCCTGCTGATCTTCGTGCTGCTGGCCGGCAACACCCTGCACCTGTTCAACGCCTTCGTGCAGAACATCGGCGACTACCTCAACGGCATCGTGCTGAAGACCTTCGACCTTTATGTGTATGAAGGCGCGGGCGACAAGTCCGAGCGCTGGCTGGGCCTGTGGACCGTGTTCTACTGGGCCTGGTGGATCTCCTGGGGCCCGTTCGTCGGCATGTTCATCGCCCGTATTTCCAAGGGCCGTACCGTGCGCCAACTGGTCAGCGGCGTGCTGCTGATCCCGCTGGGCTTCACCCTGGCCTGGCTGTCGATCTTCGGCAACACCGCGCTGGACCTGGTGATCAACCAGGGCGCGGTGGAGCTCGGCAAGACCGCGCTCGAACAGCCGTCGATGTCGATCTACCAGCTACTCGAATACTTCCCGGCGTCGAAAATCGTCATCGGCGTGGCAGTGTTCGTCGGCTTCGTGCTGTTCCTCACCCCGGCCGACTCGGGCGCGGTGATGATGGCCAACCTGTCGTGCAAAGGCGGCAAGGTGGACGAAGACGCCCCGCACTGGATGGTGGTGTTCTGGTCGGTGGTGATCACCCTGGTAACCATTGGCCTGTTGTTCGCCGGTAACTTCGAAGCCATGCAGACCATGGTGGTGCTGGCTGGCCTGCCGTTCTCGGTGGTGCTGGTGCTGTTCATGTTCGGCCTGATGAAGGCGATGAAGCAGGACGTCGCGGTCGAGAGCGAGCGCGCCGAACTGGCCGCCCGTGGCCGTCGCGGCTTCAGCGAGCGCCTGAGCCAGCTGGACCTGCAGCCGACCCAGGCCGTGGTGCAGCGCTTCATGGACAAGCAGGTGAGCCCGGCGCTCAAGGAAGCCGCCGAACAACTGCGCACCCTGGGCTTCGAGGTCGAGACCCGTGTTGGCCAGTCGCGCAACATGATGGGCCTGCGGGTGATGATGGAAGAGGGCAACCCCTTCGTCTACGAAGCCAGCCTGGATGGTTACCTGGCCGCGCCGAGCGAGGCGCCGGTCGAAGGCGAGCCAGAGGTGCAGCAGCGCTTCTACCGCGCCGAGGTGTACCTGCACGACGGCAGCCAGGAATACGACCTGATGGGCTTCACCCGCGAGCAGATCGTGCGTGACGTGCTGGATCAGTTCGAAAGCCACCGCCAGTTGCTGGGGCGCGTGTACAGCTGATATCGGCTGATGCAATGCCAGGAGCCCGGTTCGTCAGAACCGGGCTCTTTCGTTTCTGCTCGCCAGAGGCGCACAAACACTGCGCGACAGCTATATGTAGTGCCTGTGCGGTCGTGGCGCGAGCGCATCCTTTTGTCCGTCATGCAAAAGGACCAGAACCATGTCAAACACCACCTCGATCAGCCTTAAACAGGCGTGCGCCAGGCAGTTTGCCGATCGCCCCACCCTGCGTCAGGTCGCCAGCCAGCAAATCCTCAAGTTGCTGGCCACGAAATTTGCCTGGATAGCCGAGGTCCAGCCTGCGCTGGATGACGCCGACCCCATCATGCTCGACAGTCCTGTTCCCGATGCGGATTACTGGGGCACGGCGCCGCTGGTGGACGTCGTGCTGCAGGCGTTGCTCGGGGGCGCGCCTATGAACCTGGAAGCGCTCGGGGCGCGAACCTACAACCTGGGGGTGGAGGATCCCTACCGCTTTCCCGCCTCGCACAGCGCGCTGGATACTCGAGCGCTGCATGGGGTGACGGAGGCTTTCAATGATCTTGTGAGGGATCTGCCAGCGGCTTTCTGCCAGGCCCAGGTCGACTTCTGGAACGCCGCGCCGTGCCTGGCGCCCGACGACTGTGGCGTAAGCCGGCATCGCTGGATGCAGCAGGCGTTGCGCACAGCGCTACTGGGTAGCGCTCAAGTACAGTCGCTGACCGAGGAGGCCAGGACGTGCCTGTATGAACTGCTGGGGGGGCGAACTGCCTCGATGCAGATCAACGCCATCGAGGTGACGATGAGCGTGGGGCAGGAGGAGCAACATGAACTGCTCCCCGACTTGCTGGTGTCGCTGGAGCGCGACGAGACGCGCCTGATGATTTGTTGCCAGCCCTCAGGGCAGGTGCATGCTTACACGTCCCTGGACGCGTTTGCCATCGACCTGCGTGACCGGCTGGCGTACCGCCACCGCTTCGACAGGTTGTCCTGGAGCCGCTACGCGCTGGAAGGCGAACCTTTGCTGCAGCAGTCCGGCTTGCTGCTCGGCTGGATGCTGTCCCGGCTTGATCACTTGCCATGGCTGTCGATCGACTCGGTCGAGCAGCTGGAGGCTTGGTTCGCGCAGTTGAGCGACCCGTCCACGCTGTTCTTCGAAGCCGCATATTTCGACGAGCAGGCCCCAGGGCTCGCCGTGCCCGACTGGCTGGTGCAGGCCTCCAGCCAGGACCGTTTCGAGTATCAGACGGCCATGCTGGACCTGGCTGTCGAGCAGGCGCTGTCCAAAGGTCAGTCATCACTCGATGGTGTGCTGGATCTTCATGCCTACAGCCGAGAGCACCTGCGTCAGCAGATGTTGGCCGACTATCCGCAAGAGGCGAACTACTTTGCCGACGACCTGATTCTCACGGTGCAGAGCGCTCAGGGCGTACCGGGTGGCGTTGCCACGGGGCCGGGCGATGGCGTGGTGACGCGGCGCACATTGAGTTTGACCGAGTTTGCCATTGGCAATCTGGCGGCACTGGAGCACGGCGGTATCGTTGCGATCGCTCACCGCCACGGGCAGCTGATCGCCGACTGGATGACTGCGGACTATGTACAGGCATTGGTTGGCCGGGTAGATATCGGCGGGCATTACCCCGCCTACCTCAGCACGGCGTTGAGTGACCCGCTCACACGGGATGCCCGGATTCGGTGTTTCGCTCGCGAGTGGCGTAGCCAATTGCTGTTCGATGCCTTGAAGCTCAAGGTCCGGGGCGGGCTGGATCTCGAGGCGTGGCAAGTGTTGGCAGAGTTCTGTCGCGGCAACCTCGACCTGAAGTCGACCCTCGATATCGCGCCTCTGGCATTCGCGGTCCCTGGTTATCGGCGGTTGGACACCGTGACCTGCATGTTCGTCATTCGCCTTCGGCAATCCCAGGTGCTGCTGCTCTATCGCCCTCTCTATGCGGATGCACCGTTGCGCCAGTTCGCTGATGCCGATGCCCTGATGCACGCCATCGATCAGGACGCTGCGTTGCAGGGCAGTGTGCTGCAGTGGCTGGGCGATGAGGCCAGAGCCATCTATGGTGCGGGTGGGTTCACCCGGCCCCACAGGATCACGGGTTGGCAAGAAGCGGCGGGTGGCGTGCTGGTGCCCATCTACGAAGCGTTCGAATCGCTGGGCAACCCGGCGCGGTTGTCGTTCCAGCCTTGGCTCGCCGATACCGACATCAACCTGTTCATGCACAAGTTGCAGGCGATGGTAGATCTCGCTCGGCGCCAGGTTGTGTCCAACGCCCAGAGCCGCTGGCAACGCTTGCTCGAGGGAGGTTGGCTGCTGTTCAACATCGTCACGCCGTTGCTGCGTGGGCCTATTGCGGCGGTAACATGGCTGGCGCTGTTGCTCGCGGCCGTGAACGATGACGCGCAGGCGCTGGAGCAGGGCAGCGATGCCGAACGATCGCTGGCGGTACTGGATCTGGTCGCCAACCTGTCCATGCTGCTGGGACATGTCGGCCTACCCCAGGCTCGACAGCCTGTGCCGCCTGCGCCGCCGCTCGATATCGCCAGGCCCCAGGGCGTGCCGGCGCTGGCTGCGGTCCCGGTGCAGATGGGGCGTACCCACCTGCCGGGTGCCTTGCAGGACGTCGAAGTGGGCCCGGTAGTCCATGCCACGGGCTGGGGGCCTGGGCCTGCCGCTCAGCTCAAGGCCTTGCGGCACCTGGCTGCAACCGTCGAGCTGCGTGGTATCGGTGAAGACGCCGAGGGTTACTACCGACATGCCGGTGAGCGCTACGTGCTGTTGTACGGCGAGCGCTTCCAGGTTCGGCAATGGGGTGAGCAGGTCCGTGTGGTCGGCCCCGAGGGGCAGTTAGGGCCCTGGTTGTGGCGGGGTGAGCAGTGGAAGGTGCGCGAGGGGTTCTTCGGCGGCATGCCCAAGGGGCGAGGGCGCGGAGCCAGCCGCCAATCCCAGTACGATCATCTTGGTCGGGAGATGAACGCCAACATCGATGAAGGAGAACGGCTCAGGCAGCGAATCGTGAGCGATACCCTGCAAGTCATCGAACTGGACGAGAAGCTGGACCTGCATGAGCAGAGCCTGGCCGATGTGGTGCAAAACCGGGACGGCGCCTTTACTTCCGATCAGGCTGGCAAACTGGCTACTTTCCATCGGCAGCAAATCGCGCTCAAGTCCGCGCAAATGGACGATATGCGCCGCTCGGTCATCGCCAATCTCCAGCAGGCGGTGGAGACTGATCGGTCGGTGATGGACAAGATCCCGCAACTGCTGGAGTTGCAGCGCTTTCGCGACGTTAGGGCGATGTACACCGAGGAGAACTTCAGGGCGTACCTCGAAGCGGCGCGAAACATGCTGGTGATCAACAGTTGGAACATCTTCGACGAGCTGCGGCGCCTGGCCGATTACCCCGAGCTGCACAGGCTCTCTGGCATCCTCAATGGGCGCCCGGTGGCGGACGTGCTGGACGACTATCGCCTGTACAGGCGCTACCTGGCCAATACGGTGGGGAGCCAGGCCAGCATGCTCAAGGCGAGCCTCGACCTGGACGCCTTCCTGCCGCAGATTGCGCCTGAAACACTTCTGATCAGCACTTCCGAGCCGATCACCGCGCAACGACTGGTGTCTTTCCGGACGATTCCGAGCGTGCAACTGCGCTTCCACCAGGCCATGAACTACGCCGACCTGGCACTGCACCTCGACCAGCTGGGCCATGCGCGCCAGCTGATTCGCTACCGCGATGCCCTGGCCGGCGAGACGCTGAAAAGCGCAGCCAGCGCCCATGCCGGCTTGAGCACTGGCAACCTTTCTGCGGCAGACCGTATCGAAATCCTGCAGACCGCCTGGGACGAGTACTCCACGGCGATCATCAACGGCCTGGATATTGCCGGCAATGGGGGCCGGTTGGTCGAGCTCGACCGGCTCGGGCAGTACGCCGAGGAACTCAAGGCACTCAAGCGCATGGTCAGCGAGCAGCTGGTCGAAGCGATTGCGGAACAGGATGGTGTGCCGCCGCCAGCCCGCTACCCGGCCTACGTGACGACCCAGGCGCGTCAGTTGCCGGTACGCACCAGCAAGGGCGTATTGGTGATTGCCACGCCGGTAGAGACCGGGGGCGTGACCGGGCTCGAGGTGCGTGAGCCGTTTACCGATGAGCTGCTGCATCGCTTCGCTGCCGATGATGCAGGAGGCTGGATCGAAGTCGTCGACAGCACTCCCACACCGGTGCAGGCGGTCGACGACGCGCGAGCGCAAGCCGAGTCGCTGTTGGCCGAGCACGGGGAAATGGAGCGTATGGCCAGGGAGTATGTCGATGGCGATGTGCGCAGCGGCAAACTGACGAGGCTGCTCGATGGTTACCTGGACGCCTTGCGGGTGGCCGTCGACGGCCTGTCGGGCGTAGTCGATGGTGCTGGGCTGCTCGAGCGATTGCAGGCGCAGATCGAACTGTGGTCACAGCGCAGGACCGCGTTGCTCGTCGAGCTCTTCGACAAGACCCGTCACCCTGATGCCTTGGCGCTGGCCTTCATGCATGAGCAAGGGCTGATCAGGGTCGAGTATCAGTCTGGGCGCCGACAGATCGCCGATGGCAGTGCCATGGATGAATACCGCGTCTTGCGTCTGGCCCGGCCGGGTGATGGCAAGGGGCGAGCCCTCTGGGTGGCGCATTTTCACTTCGAGCACGCTGACGATGGCCCCACTGCATTCACGCGAGGCCACCTGAAGACCTGGCAGCAGCGGTTCTATGGCCGCGAGGATGCGCAGAAACTGGCAGCCGAGGGCCAGCGAATACACCGTGGCCCCATTACCTATGCGCAGGTGAAGGACATCATCCCGTTCTTGCGTTGACGCATCAGCGGTTCTGGTAGCGCCCGCCCTTGCCATGGGCGGGCATGGCCAGGTTGCTGCGCTCGGCGATCATCTGGCGCAGCGGGATCAGCTCGATGCCCTGGCTCTTGAGCCGGGGCATCTCCTTTTCCAGCACCTGCAGGGTCTGCGGGTAGGGGTGGCCGATCAGCACGGCCGAGCCCTGCTTGCGCGCCAGGGTGATGCCTTGCTGCAACTGGGC
Source organism: Pseudomonas sp. EMN2 (assembly GCF_009650555.1). NCBI lineage: Bacteria > Pseudomonadati > Pseudomonadota > Gammaproteobacteria > Pseudomonadales > Pseudomonadaceae > Pseudomonas > Pseudomonas sp. EMN2. The sequence continues at coordinate 35,017 of NZ_VZZR01000104.1, read as the reverse complement.
GCTGATTGCCTCGGGCGTGCGCACGTCATCGAGGAACACATCCCGTGAGACATGGGCCAGAGCGATCTCCTGGGCCTTGGCCGCCGCCACCGTGGCGGCGCTGGTACGGCTGTCGACGAAGAACAGATGGCGGCGCTGCAACTCGCCCATCAACCAGGCCATGGGTTCGGCTTGCGAGGTCATGCGGCTGCCCATGTGGTTGTTGATGCCGGCGGCGTAGGGCACCTTGACCAGGGCGGCGTCCAGGCGCTGGGCCAGCTCCGGCAGCGGGGTGCCGGGATGCCAGGCGTAGGGGCCGGTGGCCGGGTCCATGGGCATGTGCAGGATCACCGTCTTGCCGGCCTTGTGCGCCTGGCGGGCGAACGTGGTGGCGTGGGGGGTGTCGGGCATGATCGCCATCGTGACCGGGCCGGGCAGGGCCAGGGTGCGCTGGTCACGCTCGCTGCTTTGGCCGAGGTCGTCGATGATGATGCTCAGGTAGGCCTTGGCCGGGGCCGCGTGCGCGGCGCCGGCCAGCAGGCAGAACAGCAGGGACAGCAGGTAACGCATGGGGTGTGCTTATTCGCCCTTGGTGATGTTCAGGCCCTTGAGCAGGCTGAGGGCCTGGCTGAGCTGGAAGTCGTTGTCCTGCGGGCGCTCCTTGCGCTTGGCGCTGCCGGTCGGGCGGTCGGCGCCGCCGTTGCCGTTGCCCAGGTGACCCTGCAGGTCGGCTTCCTTGAAGTTCTCGGTGTCGGTTTCGGCGGTGAGCTTGGCCGGGCGCACTTCGATGTCCGGGACGATGCCCTGGGCCTGGATCGAGCGGCCGTTGGGGGTGAAGTACAGCGCGGTGGTGAGCTTGAGCGCGCGGTCGTTGGCCAGCGGCAGCACGGTTTGCACCGAGCCCTTGCCGAAGCTGTCGGTGCCCATCAGTACGGCGCGTTTCTGGTCTTGCAGGGCACCGGCGACGATCTCCGACGCCGAGGCGCTGCCGCCGTTGATCAGTACCACCAGCGGTACGCCTTCACTGGCGTCGGCCGGGTCGGCCGAGAAGCGCAGTTCGGAGTTGGCGATGCGGCCTTTGGTGTAGACGATCAGGCCCTTGGTCAGGAAGTGGTCGGCCACTTCCACTGCGGCTTGCAGCACGCCGCCGGGGTTGTTGCGCAGGTCGAGGACCACGCCGCGCAGCTTCTTGCCGTTGTCCTTGCGCAGCTTGGCCAGGGCCTTGCCCACCTCTTCGCCGGTCTTGACCTGGAACTGGGTGATGCGGATATAGCCGTAGTCGTTCTCCAGCAGCTGGCTCTTCACGCTCTTGACCTGGATCACCGCGCGGGTGAGGGTCACGTCGAACGGCGTGCCGCCGTCGCGTACCAGCGTGAGGACGATCTTCTCGCCGACCTTGCCGCGCATCTTGTCGACTGCCTCGGTCATGGTCTGGCCGCGGGTCGGGGCGCCGTTGATCTTGACGATCAGGTCGCCGGCCTGCACGCCGGCGCGGGAGGCCGGGGTGTCATCGATCGGCGAAACGACCTTGATGAAGCCGTCTTCCTGGCCGACTTCGATCCCCAGGCCGCCGAATTCGCCGCTGGTGCTTTCCTGCAGCTCCTGGAAGTCTTCAGGGCCGAGATAGGCCGAGTGCGGGTCGAGGTTGCTGAGCATGCCCTTGATGGCGTTTTCCAGCAGGGTCTTGTCGTCGACGGGCTCTACATACGCGGCCTTGATGCGGTCCATGACCTCGGCGAAGGTGCGCAGCTCCTCCAGCGGCAGCGGCGCCTTGGCGGTCACCTCGGTGGCCGGTACCGTGGCCGGCTTGGCGGCAGCGGCAGGCTTGGCCGGCTCGGCGGCGAGCGCCAGGGGCGCGCCGATGACCAGGGCAATGGTCAGGGCCAGCTGGGTGAGGCGAGGCGAGTGCAGCATGTCGAACGAACTCCTGATCCTGTAGGCGCCCCTTGCGGGAGCATCGGCCCGGCGTTTTCACGCGCCGCGCCGTAAAAGTAGTTTAGCCACGGCACCATTGCGCAGGGTCGGTGGGCCGGCCCTGCTGGCGAATCGCGAAGTACAAGCCGGCGCTGTCCTGGCCGCCGCTGTCGCCGACGGTGGAGATGGCTTCGCCGGCCTTGACGATGTCGCCGGCGCTCTTGAGCAGGCTCTGGTTGTGGCCGTACAGGCTCAAATAACCATTGCCGTGGTCGAGAATGACCAGAAGCCCGGCGCCGCGCAACCAGTCGGCGAATACCACGCGTCCGCCGTGTACGGCGCGTACCTGGGTGCCGGCGCTGGCGCTGATCATCACGCCGTCCCACTTGGCCCGGGCATCGCTGCCGCGCATGTCACCAAAGCGTGCCAGCAGTCGACCATTGACTGGCCATGGAAGTTTTCCCCGGGCTGCAGAAAATGCACCGCCGTAGCTCGCGCCGTCGCTGGAAACCACCGGGCCAAGCGTGGTACGGGCCTTTTTCGGGGGCTCTTCCGGTTCCGCTTGCTGGTTGCGCGCCAGTGCCTGTTCCTTGCGGCGTTTTTCTTCTTCCTGCTTGGCCAGCAGTGCGCGCTGGCGCGCTTCTTCCGCCTCGCGGGCCTGGCGTGCGAGGGTTTCCTCGATGGTCTTGAGCACTTTGCCCAGGTCGGCCTGGTCCTGCTCGCGGGACTGCAGCTTCTGGTCGCGCTCTTTCATGTCGCTGTTGAGCTTGGCCAGTACCTGCTGGCGCTTGTCGCGTTCGCCGACCAGCGCCTGGCGGCGGCTGTCGAGGTCGGCGCGCTGGGTGAGCAGTTGCTCCTGCTGGCGGCCGATGTCCTGCTCGACGTTGGCCAGCTGGCGCAAGGTCTCGTTGAAGGTGCGCAGCTGCTCGGTGCGCGCCTTGCTCAGGTAGTCGTAGTAGGTGAGGGTGCGGGCGAATTTCTCGGGGTTCTGCTGGTTGAGCAGCAGCTTGAGGTATTCCTCGCGGCCGTTGTTCTGGTAGGCCGAACGGGCCTGGACGGCAATCAGGCGTTGCTGTTCAACGCGGGCGCTCTGGAGTTTTTTTTTCTCGTGATCAAGGCGCTCCAGCTCGCCCTCGGTCTTTTTTAGTTCTTGCTGCAGTGCCTCCACCTGTTTTTCCAGGTTGCCGATGTCGGTCTCGGTGGACTTGAGGTCTTTCTGCACGCCGGACTTCTCCTCCTGAAGCTTGCCCAGCATCTTCTTCAGCTCGGCAATGTCCTGGCGGGTGGCGTCCAGCTGTTGCTGGGTCTGTGCGCGCTCGTCGGCGAAGGCCGGGGCGAGCAGGCATGACAGGGCGAGTAGGAACAGGGCGCGGAGCATGGGGTTGGGCGTACCAAGGATGGAGACTGGCCTAGTATGCCCGCGCGGGCTTGCAAAAAAAACGCCTCGCGGCATGTGCGGCGAGGCGTTTGTCTGGATTTCATGCGCAAATGTGATCGCAGTGCTCGTGGGAGCGGGCTTGCCCCGCGATCGCAATCGCGGGGCAAGCCCGCTCCCACGGGACCTTATTGATCAACCAGGATCGAGGTGCCGGTCATCTCCGCAGGCTTTTCCATCCCCAGCAGCTTGAGCATGGTCGGCGCCACGTCGGCTAGCACGCCGCCGTCACGCACCTTGACCTTGCGCTTGCCGACGTAGATGAACGGCACAGGCTCGCTGGTATGGGCGGTGTGCGCCTGGCCGGTGCAGGCGTCTTCCATCTGCTCGACGTTGCCGTGGTCGGCGGTGATCAGCGCTTCGCCGTCGACTTTTTCCAGTGCCTCGACGATGCGGCCGACGCAGGTGTCCAGGGCCTCGACCGCCTTGACCGCGGCCTCGAACACGCCGGTGTGGCCGACCATGTCGCCGTTGGCATAGTTGACCACGATCACGTCGAAACGCTGCTGCTCGATGGCCTCGACGATGCGGTCGGTCACCTCGGGGGCGTTCATTTCCGGCTGCAGGTCGTAGGTGGCGACCTTCGGCGACGGGATCAGGATGCGCTCTTCGCCTTCGAACGGCTCTTCACGGCCACCGGAGAAGAAGAAGGTGACGTGGGCGTATTTCTCGGTTTCGGCGATGCGCAGCTGGGTCTTGCCGTTCTTCGCCAGGTACTCGCCGAGCACATTGTTCAGGCTGGACGGCGCAAAGGCCGCCGGCGCCGGGATTTTCGCCGAGTACTGGGTCAGGCCGATGTAGGCAGCCAGTTTCGGCAGGCGGGCGCGTGGGAATTCGTTGAAGTCAGGCTCGACGAACACCCGCGACAGCTCGCGGGCACGGTCGGCGCGGAAGTTCATGAAGATGACGGCGTCGCCATCCTCGACCTTGACCGCATCGCCAATGCGCGTGGCCTTGACGAATTCGTCGCTCTCGTCACGGGCGTAGGCGGCCTCGAGGCCGGCTACGGCGCTGTCGGCGGTGTATTGCGCGGTGCTGTCGACGATCAGGTCGTAGGCGGCTTGTACGCGGTCCCAGCGGTTGTCGCGGTCCATCGCGTAGTAGCGGCCGATCAGGCTGGCGATGCGGCCCTTGCCCAGCTTGGCAAAGGTGGCGTCGAGCAGTTCGATGGATGACTGGGCGCTGCGCGGCGGGGTGTCACGGCCGTCGAGGAAGGCGTGCAGGTAGATCTTCTCGGCGCCACGCTGGGCGGCCAGTTCGGCCATGGCCACCAGGTGGTCCTGGTGGCTGTGCACGCCACCGTCGGAGAGCAGGCCGAGGATATGCACGGCCTTGCCGGCACTGACAGCCTTGTCTACCGCGCCGGTGAGCACCGGGTTTTCGAAGAACTCACCGTCGCGGATGGCTTTGGTGACCCGGGTGAAATCCTGGTACACCACGCGGCCGGCGCCGAGGTTCATGTGACCGACTTCAGAGTTGCCCATCTGCCCGTCGGGCAGGCCCACGTCCATGCCGGACCCGGAGATAAGACCGTGCGGCTGGGTGGCGCGCAGGCGGTCGTAGACCGGTGTGTTGGCGGCGAAGATGGCGTTGTATTCGGGGCTTTCGCTGTGTCCGAAGCCATCCAGGATAATCAGGACCAGGGGTTTAGGCGTACTCGTCATCAATCAAACTCACGGTTGTTCAAAGATGATAAAGACACGCATTTTAGGGCAAATCCGCCACCGACGGCGAATATTCCTCCCCTTGTCCGACCAGCGCTGTCGGATATGCAACATGAAGGCTGTTTTGCGGGTGGCCCGGCGGGCTTTGGTGGTCATGGGGGGCTGTGTATACTGGCCGCCATTTTCAATCGCCTGGAACACCCCCGATGGTTGCTCACCTGATTCAATTCGCGACAGATCACTTCATCCTGGTGGCGATCTTCGTCGTTCTGCTGGTCCTGCTGCTGATCAACGAAGTGCGTCGTGGTGGCCAGAGCCTGAGCAACGGCCAGCTGACCGCGCTGGTCAACGCCGACAAGGCGCTGGTCATCGATATTCGTCCTGCCAAGGAGTATTCCGCCGGGCACATCGTCGGTGCGGTGAGCATTCCGCAGGACAAGCTGGTCAACCGCATGACCGAGCTGGAAAAACATAAAGAGAAGACCCTGATCGTCGTCGACGCGATGGGCCAGCAGTCCGGCACCATCTGCCGCGAGCTGCTCAAGGCTGGTTACACCGCGGCCAAGCTCAGCGGTGGCGTGTCCAGCTGGAAAGCCGATAACCTGCCCCTGGTGAAGTGATATGAAGCCCGTCATCGTCTACTCCAGCGACTACTGCCCCTACTGCATGCGCGCCAAGTACCTGCTCGAGAGCAAGGGCGTGGCGTTCGAAGAGATCAAGGTCGACGGCAAGCCGCAGCTGCGCGCCGAAATGAGCCAGAAGGCCGGCCGTACTTCGGTACCGCAGATCTGGATCGGCAGTACGCACGTCGGTGGATGCGATGACCTCTATGCCCTGGAGCGCGCGGGCAAGCTCGACGCGCTGCTGGCGGCCTGACTTTGCACTGCATTCGAAAACATTAGGATAAGGATCTGCCATGACTGACCAACAGACCAACGGCGCGGCTGCAGAAAACAGCCCACAGTTCTCCCTGCAGCGCATCTACGTGCGCGATCTGTCGTTCGAGGCTCCGAAGAGCCCGCAGATCTTCCGCCAGCAGTGGGAGCCGAATGTCTCGCTGGACCTGAACACCCGCCAGAAAGCCCTGCAAGGTGACTTCCACGAAGTGGTGCTGACCCTGTCGGTCACCGTGAAGAATGGTGAAGAAGTGGCGTTCATCGCCGAAGTGCAGCAGGCCGGTATCTTCCTGATCGCAGGCCTCGACGCGGCCTCGATGAGCCACACCCTCGGCGCGTTCTGCCCGAACATCCTGTTCCCGTACGCCCGTGAGACCCTGGACAGCCTGGTGACCCGTGGTTCGTTCCCGGCGCTGATGCTGTCGCCGGTCAACTTCGACGCCCTGTACGCGCAAGAAATGCAGCGCATGCAGGACGCTGGTGAAGTGCCGACCATGCAGTAATTGCAGCGGTCATGAAAAAGGGCGACTTCGGTCGCCTTTTTTTGTTTGCCTGCACTGGCCTCTTCGCGGGTAAACCCGCTCCCACAGATGGTGCTGTACCTGTGGGAGCGGGTTTACCCGCGAAGAGGCCGGAACAGGCAATCCATCAACTCCCGGCAAACCCGTTCTGCCGCCAAGCCTCATACACCGTCACCGCCACGGTATTGGACAGGTTCAAGCTACGGCACCCTGGACGCATCGGCAGGCGCAGGCGCTGCTCCGCCGGCAGGCTATCCAACACCTCGGCCGGCAAACCACGGCTCTCGGGCCCGAACAGGAAGGCATCGCCCGGTTGGTAGGCCACTTCGTGGAACGGGTGCGAGCCTTTGGTAGTGAAGGCGAACAGCCGCGGGTTGCCCAGGCTTTCCAGGCATCCGGCCAGGCTTTCGTGGCGCTTGAGCGTGGCATACTCGTGGTAATCCAGCCCGGCGCGGCGCAGGCGCTTGTCGTCGAGTTCGAAGCTGATCGGTTCGATAAGGTGCAGGGCGCAGCCACTGTTGGCGCACAGGCGGATGATGTTGCCGGTATTCGGCGGAATTTCAGGTTGAAAAAGGATGACGTGAAACATGCACGGCTCCAAGCGTGAAGATGACGGGCATTCTACCCCCGAACCCGATATGCGTTCGAAGGCGTTGCCGAAGATGATCCTGTCGCTGGCCATCGTCGGGTTGATGGTGGGCCTGATGATCGGCCGCCTGACCGCCCCGGACGAGCGGGTGCTGCAGCAGGTCGAGGTGGTGCAGGATGGCCTGGACCTGTGGTTCAACGAAGAACCCCAGCTGCATGGCGAGAACGTCGAAGGCACCGTGGCGCTGGTGTTCCAGGCCGAGGGCAAGGCCCAGCGCGGCCAGTTGTTCTTGCAGGGCAAGCCGGTGGGCTGGCGGGTGCAGAAGGGCAAGGAAGGCTTGCTGCTGACGCTGATTGCCGCGCGCCCCCTGCAAGGGGAATGGTCAGGTGCAGAGGACGACGGGCGCTGGAAGGTGCAGGTGAGGCTGCACGAATAAAAGAGGGGATGTCCCGGCCTGCCTGTACCGAGGTCCCCAAAGCGGGTTGCCGTGGCGAATAAAAGGGGGATTTCCCGGCCTGCCTGTACCAGGGTCCCCGAAACGGTGTTGCTGCTGCGAATAAAAGAGGGGCTTTCCCGGCCTGCCTGTACCGAGGCCCCCGAAACTGGAGTTGCATTGGTTATTGCAGGGGGCGTGCCAGTTTTGAAATACCCGGAAATACTGGCCTTCAGGGCGAATTGGCCGGGTTTCGAGGGGATTTGTGCCTTCGCAAGGTGCAAGGGGCACAGGTTCGGTGCATATCGCGGGGCAAGCCCGCTACCACGTACAAGAACGCGATTTGTCGTGGGAGCGGGCTTGCCCCGCGATTGCAATCTCCCCTTAAACCCAGATCGCATCCCAGTGCGCATAGTCTCCAACGCGGCTGACCAGTCCTGCTCTTACGGGATTAGCGACCACATACCTTGCAAAGCCTCGCAGGTCCTCTTCGCGTCTGAGTGCGCGGTCGTGATAGCCGGCTTGCCATAGCTGCCCGTTGAGCTTGCCCATCTTGTACAACGAGCAACGGCTGCGTGATTTGAAGCGACGCATGACAGTGCAAAGGGTGTCGTCTTTGAGTTGAATCAGCCAATGCACGTGATCGGGCATGATTACCCATGCAAGGCTCAGGACCGAGCCTTCGGCCTCTGCCTGAGCGAAATGAGGTGGGATACAGCGCGCCGCCTGGAAGTCGAGGAACAGGGGCAGCCGGTCCTTGGTGGTGCTGGTCAGCAGATAGGCCCGGCCTGGCTCGGAAAAACGACCGCGACGCAGTCGGTGGGAGGAGGGGCTGTCCATGTCGTTATCCTCGATAAGGAAAACAACACGGTAGGTCGAGAGACCCACGTATGCCCAAACCAATGAGCACAGCATGTGTCAGGCTGAATGCCATCGCGGGGCAAGCCCGCTCCCACGCCCATCCCTGCCAGGAGGAGGCGTGGGAGCGGGCTTGCCCCGCGATGCGATTCAGCGTCGAGTATCAGTGCTCGTCACCCTCATCATCATCCCCGCCATCGACCTTCATCCCCAATTCCTTGATCTTGCGCGTCAGGGTATTGCGCCCCCAGCCCAGCAATACCGCTGCATCACGACGCCGCCCGGCGGTGTGCTTGAGCGCGGTCTCGATCATGATCCGCTCGAAACTGGGCACGGCGCTGTCCAGCAGGCTCGACTGGCCGCGGGCAAGGGCCTGGTCGGCCCACTGGCGCAGGGCCTGCTCCCAGTTGGTCACTGGCGCTGCGTCCTGCGGCAGGTTGAGCAGCTCCGGCGGCAGGTCGCCGATCAGCACCTCGCGGCTGGAGGCCATCACGGTGATCCAGCGGCAGGTGTTTTCCAGCTGACGCACGTTGCCCGGCCACGGCAGGTTGCGGATGAACTCTTCGGTTTCCGGCTTGAGCAGCTTGGGCTCGACTGCCAACTCCTGGGCGGCGCGGCCGAGGAAGTGGCGGGCCAGGGTCGGGATGTCTTCGCGCCGGTCAGACAGGCGCGGGATATGGATGCGGATCACGTTGAGGCGGTGGAACAGGTCTTCGCGGAACTTGCCAGCCTGTACCAGGGTTTCCAGGTTCTGGTGGGTCGCGGCGATGATGCGCACATCGACTTTCACCGGCACGTGGCCGCCAACCCGGTAGAACTCGCCGTCGGCCAGCACGCGCAGCAGGCGGGTCTGGGTGTCGGCGGGCATGTCGCCGATTTCGTCGAGGAACAGCGTGCCGCCGTCGGCCTGCTCGAAGCGGCCACGGCGCAGGTTGGCGGCGCCGGTGAACGCGCCTTTTTCATGGCCGAACAGCTCGGACTCCATGAGGTCCTTGGGGATCGCCGCCATGTTCAGGGCGATGAACGGCGCAGCCGCGCGCGGGCTGTGGCGGTGCAGGGCATGGGCCACCAGCTCTTTGCCGGTACCCGATTCGCCATTGATCAGCACGGTGATGTTGGAGTGGCTCAGGCGGCCGATGGCGCGGAACACCTCCTGCATCGCTGGTGCTTCACCGATGATCTCGGGGGTGCGGGCCAGTGCCTGGGGCACCTCCAGCGCTTGCTGCTCCTGCGCGTGCTGGTTGGCACGCTTGACCAGCGACACCGCTTCGTCGACGTCGAACGGCTTGGGCAGGTATTCGAAGGCGCCGCCCTGGTAGGAGGCCACGGCACTGTCCAGGTCGGAGTGCGCGGTCATGATGATGACCGGAAGGCCCGGGTGCTGGTCGCGAATCTGGGCCAGCAGGTCGAGGCCGCTGGCACCGGGCATGCGGATATCGGAAATGATCACGTCAGGCTGCTGGCGTGCCAGGCGGCCCATCACGCCATCGGCGCTGTCGAAGCTCTGGGTGGTCATGCCCTCCTGCTGCAGGGCCTTCTCCAGGACCCAGCGGATGGAGCGATCATCATCGACGATCCAGACGGTTTCACTTCGGCTCATGAGGCGGTGGCTCCTTGTTCCAGGGGCAGGTAGATCGAGAAGGCGGTGTGGCCGGGGTGGCTTTCACACTCGATCAGGCCCTGGTGCTGGCTGATGATGTTCTGGGTAATGGCCAGGCCCAGCCCGGTACCGTCCGGGCGGCCGCTGACCATGGGGTAGAAGAGGGTGTCCTGCAGCTCTGCGGGGATGCCCGGGCCGTTGTCGACGATCTCGACCCGGGCCACCAGGCGATGGCGCACGTGGGCGATGGTGAACTGGCGTACGGCGCGGCTGCGCAGGGTGATGCGGCCCAGGCGCAGTTCGTTCTGCCCGCCGATGGCCTGCATGGCATTGCGCACGATGTTGAGCACGGCCTGGATCATCTGCTCGCGGTCGATCAGCACGTCCGGCAGGCTCGGGTCGTAGTCGCGCACCAGGGTGATGCCGCCCTGGCTTTCCGCCTCCACCAGGCTGCACACGCGCTCCAGTACTTCGTGGATGTTGGTCATCGACAGCGACGGCAGTTTGTTCGAACCGAGCATGCGGTCGACCAGGTTACGCAGCCGGTCGGCTTCTTCGATGATCACGTTGGTGTAGTCGCGCAGGCCGTCGTTGGGCAACTCGCGGGCCAGCAGCTGCGCTGCGCCGCGAATGCCGCCCAACGGGTTCTTGATTTCGTGGGCCAGGCCGCGTACCAGCATCTTGGTGGTTTCCTGCTTGCTCAGCTGCGCCTCTTCCTTGGTGATGCGCAGCAGGCGGTCACGCGGGTGCACTTCGAGCAGCAGCAGGGTATTGCCCTGGTGCAGGATCGGCGTGACGGCGTAGTCGACGGTGATGCTCTGGCCGGTCAGCGAGGTCAGCTGGGCTTCGCGCTTGGTGAACGGATGCGCCTGCTCCACCGCCTGGCGCAGCGAGTTGAGTGCCTCGGCCGATTCGGTGAACAGCTCGCTGATGAACTGCCCATGGCTGCGCTGGCCACTGACGGCCAGGAGCATTTCCGCCGCCGGGTTCATGTACTCAAGGCGCAGCTCGGCGTTGAGCAGGAGCGTGGCCGTGGTCAGGTTGTCCAGAAGCAGACGGTGCTGTGCATCGCTGATGGTCATAAGGCGTCGTTGACCTCTGTTGGCACTCTTTTGGCGCCCCGGCCAGGGCTGGGGCGCGCACGGATGACGTGCTGGATGCGATGAAAATGCAAGAACCAAACCAAGGCTCTGAAAAGAAGCGGAAATGGCGGATAAAAGCCTGTATTCGCGCTAATTCAGGACATAAAGCTTTGGTTAATCGATTCACTTGACCCAAAGTGGGGTGCATGCTGGGGCGTAAGGCCTGGAGATGCACCAATATGGAGCATAGGGCGCTCGTCAGGTTTTGCACAGCGGGCTGCTGGCGCGGACCTGGGCAAGGGTGGGGCGCACAACCTGAATCGAGTGTCGCCAGGTGTGGCTGCAGGGTTTGCCAGATGAAGGCGATGCAGAAATGCAAACGGCCTCCCTAGGGAGGCCGTCCTGATGTCACCGACGCGGGGCGTCGATCAGATCAGCAGCTGTAGTACAGCTCGTATTCCAGCGGGTGCACGAAGGTACGGACCTTGATCTCTTCTTCCGATTTCAGCTCGATGTAGGCATCGATGAAGTCGTCGGAGAACACGCCGCCCTTGGTCAGGAACGCACGGCCCTTGTCCAGCTCTTCCAGGGCTTCTTTCAGGCTGCCGCAAACCTGTGGGATCTCTTTCGCCTCTTCAGGCGGCAGGTCGTACAGGTTCTTGTCGGCGGCGTCGCCTGGGTGGATCTTGTTCTGGATACCGTCCAGGCCGGCCATCAGCAGGGCGGCGAAGCACAGGTACGGGTTGGCCGCCGGGTCCGGGAAGCGCGCTTCGATACGGCGGGCTTTCGGGCTGGAAACGTAAGGGATACGGATCGAGGCCGAGCGGTTGCGAGCCGAGTAGGCCAGCATTACCGGGGCTTCGAAGCCAGGTACCAGACGCTTGTAGGAGTTGGTGGCCGGGTTGGTGAAGCCGTTCAGGGCCTTACCGTGCTTGATGATGCCGCCGATGAAGTACAGGGCGGTGTCGGACAGGCCGGCATAGCCTTCACCAGCGAAGGTGTTCTTGCCGTCTTTCCAGATCGACATGTGCACGTGCATGCCCGAGCCGTTGTCGCCGTACAGTGGCTTAGGCATGAAGGTAGCGGTGCGGCCGTAGGCGTCGGCAACGTTGTGCACGACGTACTTCAGCGCTTGAACTTCGTCGGCCTTCTTCACCAGAGTGTTGAACTTGACGCCGATTTCGTTCTGGCCGGCAGTCGCCACTTCGTGGTGGTGAACTTCGACGGTCTGACCCATCTCTTCCAGTGCGTTGCACATGGCGGTACGGATTTCGTGGTCGTGGTCGAACGGCGGAACCGGGAAGTAGCCGCCTTTGACGCCTGGACGGTGGCCTTTGTTGCCGCCTTCCACGTCCTGGTCGGACATCCACGAGCCTTGCTCGGAGTAGATCTTGAACATCGAGCCGGAGATGTCGGATTTGAACTTCACTTCGTCGAAGATGAAGAACTCAGGCTCCGGGCCGGCGAACACGGTGTCACCGATCAGCGTGGCCTTGAGGTGCTCCTCGGCGCGACGGGCGATGGCACGTGGGTCGCGGTCATAGCCCTGCATGCTGGCAGGGTCGATGATGTCGCAGGTGAGGATCAGGGTCGGCTCTTCGGTGAACGGATCCAGCACGGCGGTGGAGTCGTCCGGCAGCAGGATCATGTCGGAGGCTTCGATGCCTTTCCAGCCAGCGATGGAGGAACCGTCGAACATCTTGCCGGTTTCGAAGAAGTCTTCGTCCAGGCCATCACGCGCCGGCATGGTCACGTGGTGCTGAGTACCTTTGGTGTCCGTGAAACGCAGATCAATCCACTTGACGTCATGATCTTTGATGAGTTGAACCGACTTCGACATGTTGTCCTCCGGATGGTCTAGAGCGCGGTGGGCCGCTGCTCTGGAAAAAGGGTGTTGCCAGGCGCGGATAGTCGGCCAAGCGTACCTGCCTCACAAGAGAGCAAATTGCATGCCAGTGCCCGAAAATGGCGAGCCGCGGACAAAAAGCGGCGTTGGCGGGCATGTAGGGTAGCCGCGGGAGAGAATCGTGCACGCATTGAGGGCGGCTTGAGGGTCTAGCGCACCATAGTGGTGCATGAAGGGCTGGGTGATGCCTTATATAGGCCCATCGCAGCCGGGTGTGCTCCCGTAGAGGGTAGATAGTGTCTCGCTAACTGTGGGTTTACCGGTGAACACGGACGTAGCCCGTGCCAGGCACCGAGGTGTCATCTTCGCGGGTAAACCCGCTCCCACAAGGATTTGCACAGCCTAGGGAATCTGTGCGGTCCCTGTGGGAGCGGGTTTACCCGCGAAAGGGCCGTAACAGGCAGCGCAAAACCTCGCGCATTCATTTATCTCAAAGCTTCTGATCAAAAGTTGGTCAAAACCTGAGCAATTTCCGATATAATTCGCGCCCCTCATTTTCGGCAGGCCCTGCGCGCGCTGTTAAACCAATGAAACTTATCGTCAAAGTCTTCCCAGAGATCACCATCAAGAGCCGGCCGGTGCGCAAGCGCTTCATCCGTCAGCTCAGCAAGAACATCCGCAACGTGCTCAAGGACCTCGATCCTGAGCTCGCGGTCGATGGCGTCTGGGACAATCTCGAGGTGGTCACCCGCATCGACGACGAAAAGATCCAGCGCGAAATGATCGAGCGCCTGCGCTGCACCCCGGGCATCACCCATTTCCTGCAGGTGCAGGAGTACCCGCTGGGCGACTTCGACGACATCGTCGAGAAGTGCAAGCAGCACTTCGGTCACCTGCTGGCCGGCAAGTATTTCGCCGTGCGCTGCAAGCGCGGCGGCCACCACAACTTCACCTCGATGGACGTCGACCGCTACGTCGGCAGCCAGCTGCGCCAGCAATGCGGCGCGGCCGGCATCGAGCTGAAGAAACCCGAAGTGCTGGTGCGCATCGAGATCCGCGACCAGCGCCTGTACGTGATCCACAACCAGCACAACGGCATCGGCGGCTACCCGCTTGGCGCCCTGGAGCAGACCCTGGTGCTGATGTCCGGTGGTTTCGACTCCACCGTGGCCGCCTACCAGATGATGCGCCGTGGCCTGATGACGCACTTCTGCTTCTTCAACCTCGGCGGGCGCGCCCACGAGCTGGGCGTGATGGAAGTGGCGCACTTCCTGTGGAAGAAGTACGGCAGCAGCCAGCGCGTGCTGTTCATCAGCGTGCCGTTCGAGGAAGTGGTCGGCGAGATCCTCAACAAGGTCGACAACAGCTACATGGGCGTGACCCTCAAGCGCATGATGCTGCGCGGCGCCGCGCACATGGCCGACCGGCTGCAGATCGACGCGCTGGTCACTGGCGAGGCTATTTCACAGGTGTCCAGCCAGACCCTGCCGAACCTGTCGATCATCGACTCGGCCACCGACAAGCTGGTGCTGCGCCCGCTGCTGGCCAGCCACAAGCAGGACATCATCGACCAGGCCACCGAAATCGGCACCGCCGACTTCGCCAAGCACATGCCCGAGTACTGCGGCGTGATTTCGGTGAACCCGACCACCCATGCCAAGCGTCACCGCATGGAGCACGAAGAGAAGCAGTTCGACATGGCGGTGCTGGAGCGTGCCCTGGAGCGCGCCAAGTTCATCTCCATCGACCACGTCATCGACGAGTTGGGCAAGGACATCGAGATCGAGGAAGTGGCCGAGGCGCTGCCGGGCCAGATCATCATCGACATCCGTCACCCCGACGCCCAGGAAGACGAACCTCTGGCACTGGACGGTATCGAAGTCCAGGCCATGCCGTTCTACGCGATCAACAGCAAGTTCAAGCACCTGGACCCCACGCGCCAGTACCTGCTGTATTGCGACAAAGGTGTGATGAGCCGTTTGCACGCACACCACCTGCTCAGTGAGGGACATGCCAATGTGCGTGTTTATCGTCCGACATAAGACCCCAGGGCTGTATGGCGGCAGTATCCGCCATCGCCCTCCCGACCACCGGGCCCGCTGAGCCTCAAACCGTACATATTCGCCGCCTACACTGGCGGCAACCGAATCCTCTGATCGAGATACAGTTGTGATCGAAAATCTGCGTAACATCGCCATCATCGCCCACGTTGACCATGGTAAAACCACCCTGGTCGACAAACTCCTGCGTCAGTCCGGCACCCTGGAGCGTAACGAGCTCAACGACGAGCGCGTCATGGACTCCAACGACCAGGAAAAAGAGCGCGGCATTACCATTCTGGCGAAGAACACCGCCATCAACTGGAACGGCTACCACATCAACATCGTCGACACCCCCGGCCACGCCGACTTCGGTGGCGAGGTTGAGCGTGTAATGTCGATGGTCGACTCCGTGCTGCTGCTGGTCGACGCCCAGGACGGCCCTATGCCGCAAACCCGCTTCGTGACCAAGAAGGCCTTCGAAGCCGGCCTGAAGCCAATCGTCGTGATCAACAAGGTCGACCGTCCGGGCGCGCGTCCTGACTGGGTTCTGGACCAGATCTTCGACCTGTTCGACAACCTCGGTGCCACCGACGAGCAGCTGGACTTCAAAGTTGTCTACGCCTCGGCCCTGAACGGCATCGCCGGTCTGGACCACACCGCCATGGGCGAAGACATGACCGCCCTGTACCAGTCGATCGTCGACAACGTACCGGCGCCGGACGTTGACCGTGACGGTTCGTTCCAGATGCAGATCTCGGCTCTGGACTACAACAGCTTCCTCGGCGTTATCGGTGTTGGCCGTATCGCCCGTGGTCGCGTCAAGCCGAACACCCCGGTTGTCGCCATCGACACCAACGGCAAGAAGCGTAACGGCCGTATCCTGAAGCTGATGGGCCACCACGGCCTGCACCGCGTCGACGTCGAAGAAGCCCAGGCTGGCGACATCGTCTGCATCAGCGGTTTCGACGAGCTGTTCATCTCCGACACCCTGTGCGCCCCGGACGCGGTAGAAGCGATGAAGCCGCTGACCGTCGACGAGCCGACCGTTTCCATGACCTTCCAGGTCAACGATTCGCCGTTCTGCGGTAAAGAAGGCAAGTTCGTCACCAGCCGTAACATCAAGGACCGTCTGGACAAAGAGCTGCTGTACAACGTTGCCCTGCGCGTTCAGGAAACCGACTCCCCAGACAAGTTCAAGGTCTCGGGCCGTGGTGAGCTGCACCTGTCGGTACTGATCGAAACCATGCGTCGTGAAGGCTTCGAGATGGCCGTAGGCCGTCCTGAAGTGATCATCCGCGAAGTCGACGGCGTCAAGCAGGAGCCGTTCGAGAACGTCACCATCGACATCCCTGAAGAAGCCCAGGGCAAGGTCATGGAAGAGATGGGTCTGCGTAAAGGCGACCTGACCAACATGGTGCCGGATGGCAAGGGCCGTGTTCGTCTGGAATACAACATTCCAGCCCGTGGTCTGATCGGTTTCCGTAACCAGTTCCTGACCCTGACCAACGGTGCAGGCATCCTGACCTCGATCTTCGATCGCTACGACACCATGAAGTCCGGCCAGATGTCCGGCCGCCTGAACGGTGTACTGGTTTCGGTCGAGACCGGCAAGGCACTGACCTACTCGCTGGAAACCCTGCAGGCGCGCGGCAAGCTGTTCGTCGAGCACGGCCAGGAGATCTACAACGGTCAGATCATCGGCCTGAACAGCCGCGACAACGACCTGGGCGTGAACCCGACCAAAGGCAAGAAGCTCGACAACATGCGTGCTTCGGGCAAAGACGAAGTCATCGCCCTGGTGCCGCCAGTTCGCCACACCCTGGAACAGGCCCTGGAGTTCATCCAGGACGACGAGCTGTGCGAAGTCACGCCGAAGTCGATCCGTCTGCGCAAGAAGATCCTGGACGAAGGCGAGCGTACCCGCGCTGCCAAGAAAGCCAAGAACTGAGTTAGCTCAGGCGCAATGAAAACGCCCCCGGTCGAAAGGCCGGGGGCGTTTTTTTTGCATCCAGGATTTGTGCTGGATTTGTTGGTCTCTTCGCGGGTAAACCCGCTCCCACAGGATCTCTACTGGACTCAGGGTCTGCACGGTACCTGTGGGAGCGGCTTTAGCCGCGAAGAGGCCGGCACTGGCTGATGATCAGCGCCCAACCACCTTCGGCTTGTACGCACAATACCCCGGCCGCGGCCCGATCTTGGGGTGGTTGCGGCAAGTGTCCGGGCGCTTGTCGTAGATGGTGCACAGCCGGCTCTTGCGGTCCAGGTACATGCAGTCATCGTTGCTCATCCGGGTCAGGGTGAAGATCCCCGACTTCTGGTTGAAGCGTTCGATGATGCCTTCCTTCTGCAGGCGCTTGGCCACGTTCTTCGGCGGTTCGTCTTTTTCGAACTCGTCCACCACGCCGATACGGATCAGATCCTTGATCTTCACCTCCACCGGCAAAGTGCAACAGGTCGAGTGGCAGCCACCGCACATGTGGCTGGCATAGCGCTGCCAGGTCTCCAGGCGGTCGACTTCGGCGGCGGCGATCAGGGTCGTTTTCATCGTTATGGGGGCGAATCACGGTCTTGGGGCGCGCGATCATACCGGAGTTGTTCAATTTGTGAACAACCTTTTGCCCGATTCCCGCCTGGCGCATGAAATCCACGAACCCTTGCTGTCGCTCTGTGTCAGACCGTCTAGGCTGAACACTTTCCCTGCGCTTTAGCCTACTTGCCCGAGGATGCCGCATGTCCCAGGAAAACAAGGCCCGTGAGGCCAAAGCTCATCACGAGGAGGTGGCGGATTTTCGCGCCGCCGTGCTGGCCAAGCTGACCTACGCGGTCGGCAAGGACCCGGAACACGCGTTCGACCACGACTGGTTCGAGGCCATCGCCCTGGCGGCCCGCGACCACATGGTCGACCACTGGATGGACCACACCCGACGGGCCTACCGGCGTAGCCAGAAGCGGGTGTATTACCTTTCCCTCGAATTCCTCATCGGCCGGCTGCTGTACGACAGTCTGAGCAACCTGGGCTACCTGGAAATCGCCCGCGAGGCGCTGCAGGGCCTGGACGTGGACCTTGAGCGCATTCGCCTGCTCGAGCCGGATGCGGCGCTGGGTAACGGCGGCCTCGGGCGCCTGGCGGCGTGCTTCATGGAGAGCATGTCGACCCTGGGCATTGCCGCCCATGGCTATGGCATCCGCTACGAGCATGGGCTGTTCCGCCAGGCGCTGGTCGATGGCTGGCAGCAGGAGCAGACCGAGAACTGGCTGGACTTCGGCAACCCCTGGGAGTTCGAGCGTGCCGAGGTGATCTACCCGATCAGCTTTGGCGGCAGTGTCGAAACCGTGCAGGAAGGCACTGGCAAGCAGCGCCAGGTCTGGTGGCCGGGCGAAACGGTACGGGCCGTGGCCTACGACACTCCGGTGGTCGGCTGGCGTGGCTCCAGCGTCAACACCTTGCGCCTGTGGCGCGCCCGGGCGCTGGAAGAGCTGCACCTGGAGCGCTTCAACGCCGGCGATCACCTGGGTGCGGTGGCCGAGGTGGCCCGGGCCGAGAGCATTTCGCGGGTGCTGTACCCGGCCGACAGCACCGAGGCCGGCCAGGAACTGCGCCTGCGCCAGGAGTACTTCTTCGTCTCCGCCTCGCTGCAGGACCTGCTGCGCCGCCACCTGAACATGCATGACAACCTGCTCAACCTGCCGGATGCTGCTGCGATCCAGCTCAACGACACCCACCCGTCGATCGCCGTGGCCGAGTTGATGCGGCTGTTGGTCGACCAGCACGAAATCCCCTGGGACACCGCCTGGCAGGTGACCGTCGGTACCTTGGCCTACACCAACCACACGCTGCTTCCCGAGGCCCTGGAAACCTGGCCGGTGGCGTTGATGGAGCGCATGCTGCCGCGGCACATGCAGATCATCTATCTGATCAACGCCTACCATATCGACTCTCTGCGGGCCAAAGGCCTGCATGACTTCGACGTGCTGCGCGCGGTGTCGCTGATCGAAGAAGACAACGGTCGCCGTGTGCGCATGGGCAACCTGGCGTTCCTCGGGTCGCACAGCGTCAACGGCGTGTCGGCGCTGCACAGCAAGCTGATGAAGAGCACGGTATTCGCCGAGCTGCACAAGCTCTATCCGCAGCGGATCAACAACAAGACCAACGGCATCACCTTCCGCCGCTGGCTTTACCAGGCCAACCCGCCGCTCACGGCGATGCTCACCGAGGCACTGGGCCCGGAGGTGCTGGACGACCCGGAAGGCAAGCTCAAGGCCCTGGTGCCCTTTGCCGACAAGGCCGACTTCTGCAGGCAGTTCGCGGCCCAGCGTCTGCACAGCAAGCGTGCCCTGGCTGCCATCATCCAGGACCGCCTGGGGGTGACGGTCAACCCCGAGGCGCTGTTCGACGTGCAGGTCAAGCGCATCCACGAGTACAAGCGCCAGTTGCTCAACCTGCTGCACACCGTGGCCCTGTACCAGGCCATGCGCCACGACCCCGGCACCGACTGGGTGCCGCGGGTGAAGATCTTCGCCGGCAAGGCGGCGGCCAGCTATCACCAGGCCAAACTGATCATCAAGCTGGCCAACGACATCGCCCGGGTGGTCAACAACGACCCGACCGTGCGCGGCCTGCTCAAGGTGGTGTTCCTGCCCAACTACAACGTCAGCCTGGCCGAGAGCATCATCCCGGCGGCCGACCTGTCCGAGCAGATCTCCACGGCCGGTTACGAAGCCTCCGGCACCAGCAACATGAAGTTCGGGCTCAACGGCGCGCTGACCATCGGCACCCTGGACGGCGCCAACGTCGAGATGTGCGAGCAGGTCGGGGCCGAGAACATGTTCATCTTCGGCCTGACCGCGCAGCAGGTGGAGGCGCGCAAACGCAGTGGCGACTTTGGCGCCAGCGCGGCGATTACCGCGTCGCACCGCTTGGGTGACGTGTTGCAGGCGATCCGCAGTGGGGTTTTCTCGCCGGATGATCCATCGCGTTATACCGGGCTGGTGGATGGCCTGATCGCCTATGACCGCTTCCTGGTGTGTGCCGACTTCGACGCCTACTGGGATGCCCAGCGGCGGGTCGAGGAGCTGTGGCATACGCCCCAGCAATGGTGGCGCATGGCGGTGCTCAATACCGCACGGATGGGGTGGTTCTCGTCGGACCGGACCATTCGGGAATATGCCAGCGAGATCTGGAAAGCGCTGGATTGAGCCGCCCCCATCGCGGGGCAAGCCCGCTCCCACGCTGGTAGCACGTGGGAGCGGGCTTGCCCCGCGATGTGCTTCTGGCCGACAGCTGGCCCTCGGCGCGCTGAACTCAACGTCGCCCGGCGAGTCTCTTTGCTCGCTAGCCCGCAACTCTCCCTGTAAACTGCGGGGGTTTTTCTCCCCCTTTCCTTTTCGGAGCCATACATGTCCCGCGTTACCCTGAGTCGCTATCTGATTGAGCAGACCCGCAGCAACAACACTCCTGCCGATCTGCGCTTCCTGATCGAAGTGGTGGCGCGTGCGTGCAAGGAAATCAGCCATCACGTCTCCAAAGGCGCGCTGGGTGGCGTCCTGGGCAGCATGGGCACCGAAAACGTCCAGGGCGAAGTGCAGAAGAAGCTCGACGTCATCTCCAACGACATCCTGCTCGAAGCCAACGAGTGGGGCGGCCACCTGGCCGGCATGGCCTCCGAAGAGATGGACAACGCCTACCAGATCCCGGGCAAGTACCCCAAAGGCGCCTACCTGCTGGTCTTCGACCCGCTGGACGGTTCGTCGAACATCGACGTCAACGTCTCGGTCGGCACCATCTTCTCGGTTCTGCGTTGCCCTAACCAGTACCTGAGCCAGAACGAAAGCCTCAACGAAAACGCCTTCCTGCAGCCAGGCACCGAGCAGGTCGCCGCCGGTTATGCCATCTATGGCCCGCAGACCATGCTGATCCTGACCCTGGGCAATGGCGTCAAGGGCTTCACCCTGGACCGCGAGCTGGGCAGCTTCGTGCTGACCCACGAGAACATCCGCGTACCGGAAAGCACCGCCGAATTCGCCATCAACATGTCCAACCAGCGCCATTGGGAAGCCCCGATTCAGCGCTACGTGGGCGAGCTGCTGGCCGGTGAGACCGGCCCGCTGAAAAAGAACTACAACATGCGCTGGATCGCCTCGATGGTGGCCGACGTGCACCGCATCCTGACCCGTGGCGGCCTGTTCATGTACCCACGCGACGCCCGCGACCCAAGCAAGCCGGGCAAGCTGCGCCTGATGTACGAAGCCAACCCGATGTCGTTCATCATCGAACAAGCCGGCGGTGTGTCCACCGACGGTTACCAGCGCATCCTCGACATCAAGCCAGAGGGCCTGCACCAGCGCGTGTCGGTGATCCTCGGCTCGAAGGAAGAGGTCGAGCGCGTCACCGCGTACCACAAGGAGTAAACCATGCTCGCACCTTGGCAGCCGTTGCTGGAGTGGTGGTTCGGTTGGGGCACCAGCCCCCAGGCCGTGGCTGACGAGAAGAGCACGCTGTGGTTCGGCAAGCATCACGATGCCGAAGCCCAGGCGCTGTTCGGTGACCTGATGGAGCACGCCCTGGCGGGCGGGCTCGAGGATTGGCAGCAGAGCCCGCAGGGCTGGCTCGGCTTGCTGATCCTGCTGGACCAGCTGCCGCGCATGATCCACCGCGACACGCCGCGCGCCTTCGAGGGCGACCGGCGGGCGCAGGTGGTGGCCATGCAGGGTTTGCAGAAGGGCTGGGACTACCAGCTGCTGCCGATCCAGCGGGTGTTCGTGCTGCTGGTGCTGGAGCATGCCGAGGTGCTGGACTGGCAGAACCTGTGCGTCGAGCGCTACCAGACCTTGCTGGATGAACAGCCGGAGGCGAACCGCCGGTTGTTCGAAGGCTTCCTCGACTATGCCGAGCAGCATCAGCGGGTGATTGCCCGGTTCGGGCGCTTCCCGCACCGTAACCTGGTGCTGGAGCGGCCGAGTACCAGCGAGGAGATGGATTTCTTGCTGGAGCCTGGGTCCCGCTTCTAAGCCCTGTGCTTTGCGTGGGAGCGGGCTTGCCCCGCGATTGCGATGTCAGACCCACCATCACAATCGCGGGGCAAGCCCGCTCCCACGTTACCGAATCAGATCCTGAAGCTCCCCACCAGATGCTTCAACCGCTCCACCTGGTGCTCCAGGTCGGTGCAGGCACGCAAGGTGCTCTGCAGGTTGTGCACCCCTTCCTGATTCAGCGTATTGATTTCGGTGATGTCGACATTGATCGACTCGACCACGGCCGTCTGCTCTTCGGTGGCGGTGGCCACCGACTGGTTCATGCCGTCGATCTCACCGATGCGCTGGGTAACGCTGCCCAGGCGTTCGCCGGCCTGGTTGGCGATACCGACGCTGCGGTCGCTGTGCTGCTGGCTCTGATTCATGGTGCTCACGGCCATCTGCGCGCCGGCCTGCAGCTCCTCGATCAGGCGCTGCACCTGCTGCGCCGAATCCTGGGTGCGATGGGCCAGGTTGCGTACCTCGTCGGCCACCACGGCAAAGCCACGGCCGGCCTCGCCCGCGCGGGCGGCTTCGATGGCGGCGTTGAGCGCCAGCAGGTTGGTCTGCTGCGAGATGCCACTGATCACATCGAGGATCTGGCCGATGTTCACCGTGTGGTTGTTCAGCGTCTCGATGTTGCCGCTGGCATCGCTGATACGCGCCGACAGCTGGTTCATCACCTCGATGGTCTCGCCGACCACCTGCTGGCCTTCTTCGGCCAGGCCGCGCGCGGCGCTGGAGTGCTGCGAGGCCAGGGCGGCGTTCTGGGCGATCTCCTGGGCGGCGGCGCCGAGCTGGTTGATCGCCGCCGCCACGCTGCTGGTGCGGCTGGATTGCTGGTCGGCATTGTGGATCGAGGCGTTGGAGGCGCTGACCACCTGGCCCGCCACGCTGTTGACCTGGCCGGTGGCCGAGGCCACTTCGCGGATCGATTCGTGAATGCGCTCGACGAAACGGTTGAACGACTGCGCCAGGCTGCCGAATTCGTCCTGGGCGTGGATCTTCAGGCGCCGGGTCAGGTCGCCTTCGCCTTCGGCGATGTCATGCATGGCGCGGCCCATCACGTGCAGCGGCTCCATCAGCACGCGGATCAGCAGGCCGAGCAGGGCAATGATCACGATCACCGCGATCAAGGTCGCCACCACCGCCGAAGTACGCAGTTCGCCGAGCATGGCGAAGGCCGCGTCCTGGTCGAGTACCAGCGCCACGTACCAGTCCGCCGACGGCACGCCGTCGACATGGGTGAAGCTGATGAACTGCTTGCGGCCATCGACCTCGACTTCTTTCAGGCCACTGCCGATGCGCGGAGTATTGGCCGGGTAGACGTCGCCGAGCGTCTTGAGTGCCAGTTCGCCCTTGGGGTGGATGAGGATCTTGCCCTCGCCATTGACGATGAAGGCGTGGCCACGGCCATCGAAGTCGAGGGTGTTGATCAGGTTGCTGATGGTCTGCAGGTCGGTGTCGACGCCACTCACGCCGATCAGGCGGCCGGCCTGCTGCACCGGGGTGGCCAGGGTGATCACCAGCTTGCCGGCCGAGGCCGAGATATACGGCTCGGTGACGATGGTCTGGCCGGCGGCAGTGGCCGCCTTGTACCAGCCGCGCACGCGCGGGTCGTAATCGGCGGCGCGGCTGCCTACCGGCACCGACTGCATGCTGCCGTCCTGGCCGCCGAAGTAGCTGAGCATGAAGTTGCTGGCGTACACCGGCAACGCCAGGCTGCGGTCCAGGCTGGCTTTGCCCGGGCCATCGACGGCGACTTGCTGGGCCAGGGTGTTGAGCAACTGGATACGGCTGTCGAGCCAATTGCGGATGTTACCGGCGGTGAGATTGCCCAGGTCCTGCAGAGTGGCCTCCGTGTCACTGCGCAGGGACTGGCGTTGTCGGTAATCGTTGAACAGCACGAAACAGGTGAAGGCAACGGCCACCACCAGGGCGGCAGCCAGCAGGATCTTGTGGCTGAACTTGAGGTTCTTGGTCATTTTTAGAAAGTCTGCGCACGGGCACGGAGGAGGGCAGGTGCGACGAAAAGCCACACCGTCGGAAGCTGTGTCGTCAGCGCCGGAAAAAACATTAATCGTTTGCGCAGATACCGACTGGCGGTGCCGGAGGAAAACCTCGGATGGCAGGGAACCGCGGGCCCTTTTTCCCTTCTAAGCTCCCAGCAGGCCTCTCAGAACCTGTGTATTCACCTCCAGGAGTGTCACTTTCATGTCGTTGCGTTCCCTCGCCCTGTTGTCCTTGTGCGTCGTCCTGACCGCCTGCAGCAAGATCAACCAGGAAAACTATTCCAAACTCAAGGCCGGCATGAACAAGGCCGAGGTCGAGCAGATGCTCGGCACGCCCACCGAGTGCTCCGGCGCGCTGGGCATGAGCAGCTGCACCTGGGGTGACGAGAAGAGCTTCATCAGCGTGCAGTACGCGGCGGACAAAGTGCTGATGTATTCCGGGCAGGGTCTCAAATGAGGCGTCTGCACCTGCTGTTGAGTGTGTGCCTGGTGATGCTGCTGGGTGGCTGCGCCACATCCGCCACCGACCCGCTGGCACCGAAGACCGCAGGTGCGGTGGACCTCAAGCGTTATCAGGGTAAATGGTTCGAACTGGCGCGCTTGCCGATGAAGTACCAGGACGGCTGCGCCCAGTCCGAGGCCCATTACAACCTCAAGCCCGACGGCACGGTGGGCGTGCTCAACCGCTGCCGCACCCTGGGTGACGAGTGGCTGCGCGCCGAAGGCCATGCCAACGTGCAACAGCCCGGGCATACCGACAAGCTGTGGGTGGAGTTCGACAACTGGTTCACGCGCTTGGTACCGGGTGTGGCCAAGGGTGACTACTGGATTCTGTTCGTCGACGAGCGTTACCGCACCGCCATCGTCGGCAGCCCGGACCGCAAGTACCTGTGGATCTTGTCGCGCACGCCGTCGTTGCCGGCGTGGGAGCGCGAGAACCTGCTGGCCAAGGCGCGCCAGCAGGGGTACGACACCCGCCGGTTGATCTGGCGCACGCCAGACAAGGAAATCGTCGCCCGGCATTGATCAGGCAAATCGCGGGGCAAGCCCGCTCCCACAGGCTCGTACAGATCCTGTGGGAGCGGGCTTGCCCCGCGATGGTTTTGCAGCTCAGCCCAGCAGTTGGCGCAGCACTTCGACAAACGCCAGCGCACTTTCTGCCTCCTGCCCATGCCGCCCCTGGCGCACCACCCACTGCCCGTTGACCATCACATCGCGCACCTGGCGATCGCCGCCTGCAAACAGCCAGCGGTTGAGGATGGCGTCGCCGTCCGCCACGGTCAGGTACGGGTCCTGCCCGTCCAGCACCAGCCAGTCCGCACGCTTACCCACGGCCAGTTCACCGATCGGCTGGCCCAGCGCCTGGGCGCCGCCCACCAGCGCAGCGTCGTACAAGGTACGCCCGACCATCGGCTGATCGTTGCGGTACAGGCGGTTGCGGCGCTGGTCGCGCAGGCGCTGGCCGTATTCCAGCCAGCGCAGCTCCTCGACCACGCTCAACGACACGTGGCTGTCCGAGCCGATCCCCATGCGCCCGCCCTGGGCCAGGTAGTCCACTGCCGGGAAAATACCATCGCCCAAATTCGCCTCGGTGGTCAGGCACAGGCCGGCGATCGCGCCGCTGCGGGCCATGGCGCTGACTTCGTCGGGCTCGGCGTGGGTGGCATGCACCAGGCACCAGCGCGAATCGACCTCGGTGTGCTCATAGAGCCACTGCAGGGGGCGCAGGCCGCTCCAGGCCAGGCAGTCGTCGACTTCCTTCTGTTGCTCGGCAATATGGATGTGGATCGGGCACTGTTTGTCGCTGGCGCCGAGCACCTCGGCGATCTGCCCGGGCGTCACCGCGCGCAGGGAGTGGAAGCACAGCCCCAGCTGTTGCGCCGGTTGCGCGGCCAGCACCGGGGCGAGCTGCTGCTGCAGCGCCAGGTACTGCTCGGTAGAGTTGATGAAGCGCCGTTGCCCGTCGTTGGGCGCTTGCCCGCCGAAGCCCGAGTGGCTGTACAGCACCGGCAGCAGGGTCAGGCCGATGCCGCTGGCGGCGGCTGCAGCGCTGATGCGCCGGGACAGCTCGGCCGGGTCGGTGTAGCGCTGGCCGTCCTGGTCATGGTGCACATAGTGGAATTCGGCCACCGAGGTGTAGCCGGCCTTGAGCATCTCGATGTACAGCTGGCGGGCGATGACCTGCAACTGCTCCGGGGTGATGCGCCCGACCAGGCGGTACATCAGGTCGCGCCAGGTCCAGAAGCTGTCGTTGGGGTTGCCAGCCACTTCCGCCAGCCCCGCCATGGCCCGCTGGAACGCGTGCGAGTGCAGGTTGGGCATGCCCGGTAACAGCGGGCCGGCCAGGCGCTCGGCGCCCTCGGCGCTGGCATTGGCCTCGACCGCCGTCAGCCGGCCATCGGCGGCGACCTCCAGGCGGACATTACGGGCCCAGCCCGTGGGTAGCAGGGCGCGTTCGGCGAAATAGGCGGACATCGGTGAAATCCTGTTATTGTTTAACTTGTATATACATATACAGCCGTTTGCCTGCCGGGTAAACTCCGGCAAGCTACCGTTCACTCCAACCGTACAAGGATTCCACGCCGTGCCGACACCTCCTGTCTCCGCGCTGGTTGCCCAGATGGGCGAAGGGCCGGCGCCGCTGTATGCCCGGGTCAAGCAGATGATCGCCCAGCAGATCGAAAACGGCAGCTGGCCGCCGCATCACCGGGTGCCGTCGGAGAGCGAGCTGGTCAGCGAGCTGGGTTTCAGCCGCATGACCATCAACCGTGCCCTGCGTGAGCTCACCGCCGAAGGGCTGCTGGTGCGCATGCAGGGCGTCGGCACCTTCGTCGCCGAGCCGAAGAGCCGCTCGGCGTTGTTCGAGGTCAACAACATCGCCGACGAGATCGCCGGTCGCGGCCACCAGCACAGCTGCCAGGTGATCACCCTGGCCGAAGAGGCCGCCGGCTCCGAGCGTGCCCTGGCCCTGGACATGCGTGAAGGCCAGCGGGTATTCCACTCGCTGATCGTGCACTACGAGAACGGCGTGCCGGTGCAGATCGAGGACCGCTACGTCAACGCCGCCATCGCCCCGGACTACCTCAAGCAGGACTTCACCCGGCAGACGCCCTACGCCTACCTGTCGCAGGTGGCACCGCTCACCGAAGGCGAGCACGTGGTCGAGGCCATCCTGGCCGAGCCCGATGAGTGCCAGTTGCTGCAGATCGAGCGCGGCGAGCCCTGCCTGTTGATCCGCCGCCGCACCTGGTCGGGTCGCCAGCCGGTCACCGCCGCTCGCCTGATCCACCCCGGTTCCCGTCATCGCCTGGAAGGACGATTCAGTAAATGAGTGCGTTGCAGTTGTTGCGTGCGCAGGATTACCCGCGCATGCCCTGGAAGAACGGTGGCGGTTTCACCGAAGAGATCACCCGCGATGCCGGCGACGGCCTGGACGGCTTCGGCTGGCGCCTGTCGATCGCCGACATCGAAGCGTCCGGCGGATTTTCCACCTTCACCGGTTACCAGCGCATCATCACCGTGCTGCAGGGCGATGGCATGCGCCTGCTGGTCGATGGCCAGGCCAGTCGGCCACTGCTGCCGTTCGATGCCTTCGCCTTCAGCGGCGAGAGCCAGGTCAGCTGTGAGCTGTTGGGCGGGGCGATCCGGGATTTCAACCTGATCTATTCGCCGCAGCGCTATCACGCACGCTTGCAGTGGTTCGACGGCACCAGCCGGCTGTTCAGCTCGGCCTCGACGGTGTTGCTGTTTGCTGCGAGCAATCATGTGGAAGTCGGGCTGACGGGGCACGAGACCCAGCAGCTGGGCCGGTATGACTGTTTGCACCTGGAGGGCAACCAAGGGTTGCTGGCGCTGGATGTGCAGGGGCGGTTCTGCCTGATCGAGCTGATGCCGCGCTAAACCAGCTGTTGCACTATCGCGGGGCAAGCCCGCTCCCACGCCCGGCTTGAGCTGGCGTGGGAGCGGGCTTGCCCCGCGATGCATTTCGGAGGAACGGTCCGGATTTTTTGGTTGTCCATGCTTGTACATACAAGTAAAGATGTGTTTGTATAGCACCACGACACACACACATGCCGTCGCATGACCGCAGAGGACATCCCCGTGACTGACAACAACAAATACCGTGACGTTGAAATCCGTGCCCCGCGTGGCAACAAGCTGACCGCCAAGAGCTGGCTGACCGAAGCGCCGCTGCGCATGCTGATGAACAACCTCGACCCGCAGGTTGCCGAAAACCCGAAAGAACTGGTGGTGTACGGCGGCATCGGCCGTGCCGCGCGCAACTGGGAGTGCTACGACAAGATCGTCGAGACCCTGACCCGCCTGGAAGACGACGAAACCCTGCTGGTGCAGTCGGGCAAGCCGGTCGGCGTGTTCAAAACCCACAGCAACGCCCCGCGCGTGCTGATTGCCAACTCCAACCTGGTACCGCACTGGGCCAACTGGGAACACTTCAACGAACTGGATGCCAAGGGCCTGGCCATGTACGGCCAGATGACCGCCGGCAGCTGGATCTACATCGGCAGCCAGGGCATCGTCCAGGGCACCTACGAAACCTTCGTCGAAGCCGGCCGCCAGCACTACAACGGCAGCCTGAAAGGCAAGTGGGTACTGACCGCAGGCCTGGGCGGCATGGGCGGTGCCCAGCCACTGGCCGCCACCCTGGCCGGTGCCTGCTCGCTGAACATCGAATGCCAGCAGAGCCGCATCGATTTCCGCCTGGAAACCCGCTACGTCGATGAGCAGGCCGCCGACCTCGACGACGCCCTGGCCCGCATCGCCAAGTACACCGCCGAAGGCAAAGCCATCTCCATCGCCCTGCACGGCAACGCAGCCGAAATCCTGCCGGAGCTGGTCAAGCGTGGCGTGCGCCCGGACATGGTCACCGACCAGACCAGCGCCCACGACCCGCTCAACGGCTACCTGCCGGCTGGCTGGACCTGGGAAGAGTACCGCGACCGCGCGGTGACCGACCCGGCTGGCGTGGTCAAGGCCGCCAAGCAGTCCATGGCCGTGCACGTGCAGGCCATGCTCGACTTCCAGAAGCAGGGCATCCCGACCTTCGACTACGGCAACAACATCCGCCAGATGGCCAAGGAAGAAGGCGTGGCCAACGCCTTCGACTTCCCAGGCTTCGTTCCGGCCTATATCCGCCCGCTGTTCTGCCGCGGTGTCGGCCCGTTCCGCTGGGCTGCGCTGTCCGGTGACGCCGAGGACATCTACAAGACCGACGCCAAGGTCAAGGAACTGATCCCGGACGACGCCCACCTGCACCGCTGGCTGGACATGGCCCGCGAGCGCATCAGCTTCCAGGGCCTGCCGGCGCGTATCTGCTGGGTTGGCCTGGGCCTGCGTGCCAAGCTGGGCCTGGCCTTCAACGAAATGGTCCGCAGCGGCGAGCTGTCGGCGCCGGTCGTCATCGGCCGCGACCACCTGGACTCGGGCTCGGTATCCAGCCCTAACCGTGAAACCGAAGCCATGCGCGACGGCTCCGACGCGGTCTCCGACTGGCCGCTGCTCAATGCTCTGCTCAACACCGCGGGCGGCGCCACCTGGGTTTCGCTGCACCACGGCGGCGGCGTGGGCATGGGCTTCTCCCAGCACTCGGGCATGGTCATCGTCTGTGACGGTACCGACGAGGCTGCCGAGCGCATCGCCCGCGTCCTGACCAACGACCCGGGCACCGGCGTGATGCGCCACGCCGATGCCGGTTACCAGATCGCCATCGACTGCGCCAAGGAGCAGGGCCTCGACCTGCCAATGATCACCGGCTGATTGCCGCGCTTTGGATCGCACCCCACAAGGGTGATACTGAACAACAAGAAGTGGCCTGCGGGCACCCTGAACACAGGGCCTGCGGCCACAAGCGATTGGAGTAGCGAAGTGACCGAACTGACCCTCAAGCCAGGCACCCTGACCCTGGCCCAGCTGCGCGCCATCCACGCCGCGCCCGTGCGCCTGCAACTGGATGCCAGCGCCGCCCCGGCCATCGACGCCAGCGTCGCCTGCGTCGAGCAGATCATTGCCGAAGACCGCACCGCCTACGGCATCAACACCGGTTTCGGCCTGCTGGCCTCGACCCGCATTGCCAGCCATGACCTGGAAAACCTGCAGCGCTCGCTGGTGCTGTCCCACGCCGCCGGTATCGGCGCGCCGCTGGACGACGACCTGGTGCGCCTGATCATGGTGCTGAAGATCAACAGCCTCAGCCGTGGTTTCTCCGGCATCCGCCGCAAAGTCATCGACGCCCTGATCGGCCTGGTCAACGCCGAAGTCTATCCACACATCCCGCTCAAAGGTTCGGTTGGCGCCTCCGGCGACCTGGCCCCGCTGGCGCACATGTCGCTGGTGCTGCTGGGCGAAGGCAAGGCCCGCTACAAGGGCCAGTGGCTGCCCGCTACCGAAGCCCTGGCCGTTGCCGGCCTGGAGCCACTGACCCTGGCCGCGAAAGAGGGCCTGGCCCTGCTTAACGGCACCCAGGCCTCCACCGCCTATGCCCTGCGCGGCCTGTTCCAGGCCGAAGACCTGTACGCCGCCGCCATCGCCTGCGGTGGCCTGAGCGTTGAAGCCGCACTGGGCTCGCGTTCGCCGTTCGACGCCCGTATCCATGAAGTACGTGGCCAGCGTGGTCAGATCGACACCGCCGCCTGCTTCCGCGACCTGCTGGGCGATTCCAGTGAAGTGTCGCTGTCGCACAAGAACTGCGACAAGGTCCAGGACCCGTACTCCCTGCGCTGCCAGCCACAGGTCATGGGCGCCTGCCTGACCCAGATCCGCCAGGCCGCCGAAGTGCTGGGCATCGAAGCCAACGCCGTGTCGGACAACCCGCTGGTGTTCGCCGCCGAAGGCGATGTGATTTCCGGTGGCAACTTCCACGCCGAGCCCGTGGCCATGGCCGCCGACAACATTGCCCTGGCCATCGCCGAGATCGGCTCGCTGAGCGAGCGCCGCATCTCGCTGATGATGGACAAGCACATGTCCCAGCTGCCGCCGTTCCTGGTGGAGAACGGTGGGGTCAACTCCGGCTTCATGATCGCCCAGGTCACCGCTGCCGCGCTGGCCAGCGAGAACAAGGCGCTGTCGCACCCGCACAGCGTCGACAGCCTGCCAACCTCGGCCAACCAGGAAGACCACGTGTCGATGGCGCCGGCTGCCGGCAAGCGCCTGTGGGAAATGGCCGAGAACACCCGTGGCGTGCTGGCCATCGAGTGGCTGGGCGCCTGCCAGGGCCTGGACCTGCGCAAAGGGCTGAAGACCTCCGCCAAGCTGGAACAGGCGCGTCATGCCCTGCGCCGTGAAGTGCCGCACTATGACCGCGACCGCTTCTTCTCGCCGGATATCGAGGCCGCCGCCGCACTGCTGGCCCAAGGCACCTTGACCGGCCTGCTGCCGGCTGGCGTCCTGCCAAGCCTGTAATGCCCTCGGGGGCCGCTTTGCGGCCCTTTCGCGGGTAAACCCGCTCCCACAGGTCCAGCACAACCTCTGTGGGAGCGGGTTTACCCGCGAAGGGCTGCGCAGCAGACCCCATCCAGACATCACGACCACAAGAACAATATAGGGACGTGACATGCAACAAGCTCAAGGCCTCACCCGCGGGCTATCTGCCCGGCATATCCGTTTCATGGCGCTCGGTTCGGCAATCGGTACCGGGCTTTTCTACGGTTCCGCCTCGGCCATCCAGATGGCCGGCCCAGCCGTGCTGCTGGCCTACCTGATCGGTGGCGCCGCGGTCTTCTTGGTCATGCGCGCCCTCGGCGAAATGGCCGTGCACAACCCGGTGGCCGGTTCCTTCGGCCACTACGCCAGTACCTACCTCGGCCCCATGGCCGGCTTCATCCTCGGTTGGACCTACGCCTTCGAGATGGTCATCGTCGCCATCGCCGACGTGACCGCCTTCGGTATCTACATGGGCTTCTGGTTCCCCGAAGTCGCCCGCTGGATCTGGGTGCTGGGCATCGTGTTCCTGATCGGCGGCCTGAACCTGTGCAACGTCAAGGTGTTCGGCGAGATGGAGTTCTGGCTGTCGCTGCTCAAGGTCGGTGCCATCGTCGCGATGATCCTCGCAGGCCTGGGGATCATGGCCTTCGGTTTCAGCCAGGTGGGCAGCGGCCACGCTGTCGGCGTGAGCAACCTGTTCGAGCATGGCGGCTTCATGCCCAATGGCGTCAGCGGCCTGATCGCCTCGTTCGCCGTGGTGATGTTCGCCTTCGGCGGCATCGAGATCATCGGCGTTACCGCCGGTGAGGCGAAAGACCCGCAACGGGTGATCCCGAAGGCGATCAACGCCGTGCCGCTGCGTATCCTGCTGTTCTATGTGCTGACCCTGTTCGTGCTGATGTGCCTGTACCCCTGGCCGCAGATCGGCAGCCAAGGCAGCCCGTTCGTGCAGATCTTCAGCAACCTGGGGATTGGCTCGGCGGCGGCGGTGCTCAACGTCGTGGTGATTTCGGCAGCCATTTCGGCGATCAACAGCGATATCTTCGGCGCTGGCCGCATGATGTACGGCCTGTCCCAGCACGGCCAGGCGCCGCGTGGCTTCGGCAAGCTGTCCAAGCACGGCGTGCCGTGGATGACCGTGGTGGTGATGGGCGCGGCGCTGCTGATCGGCGTGCTGCTCAACTACCTGATCCCGGAAAACGTGTTCCTGTTGATCGCTTCCATCGCCACCTTCGCCACTGTGTGGGTCTGGCTGATGATCCTGGTCACCCAGGTGGCGATGCGTCGCAGCATGAGCCGTGAGCAGGTGGCGCAACTGAAGTTCCCGGTACCGTTCTGGCCCTATGGCCCGGCCCTGGCCATCGCCTTCATGGTGTTCATCTTCGGTGTGCTCGGTTACTTCCCGGATACCCAGGCGGCATTGATCGTCGGCGTGATCTGGGTGGTGTTCCTGGTCGCGTCCTACCTGCTGTGGTGCAAGCCGCGCGCAGGGCAGGGCGGGTCGGCCCAGGCAGCGGCCGAGCTGCACCGCTAGTTCAGGAGATTGCAAATGAGAACCCTCTGGCAGCACTGCCATGCAGCAACCATGGCCGAGGGCCGTTACTCGATCATCGAGGACGCGGCCATCGTCACCCACGACGGCTTGATCGAATGGATCGGCCCACGGGGTGAACTGCCGCCGGTTGCGGCCGAGCGTACGGTGGACCTGGGCAATGCCTGGGTCACCCCCGGCTTGATCGACTGCCACAGCCACGCGGTATTCGGTGGCAACCGCAGCGGTGAGTTCGAGCAGCGCCTGCAAGGCGTGAGCTACGCCGAGATCGCTGCCCAGGGCGGCGGCATCGCCAGCACCGTGCGGGCTACCCGCGCGGCCAGCGAGGACGAACTGTTCGCCAGTGCCCGGCAGCGGGTGCTGGCGCTGATGCGCGATGGCGTCACCACGCTCGAGATCAAGTCTGGCTACGGCCTGGACCTGGCCAACGAGCGCAAGATGCTGCGCGTGGCCCGGCGCCTGGGCGAGGCGCTGCCACTGACCGTGCGCAGCACTTGCCTGGCGGCCCATGCGCTACCGCCGGAGTACGCGGGCAGGGCGGACGACTACATCGCCCACATCTGCGACGAAATGCTCCCGGCGCTGGCGGCCGAGGGCCTGGTGGATGCGGTGGATGCGTTCTGCGAACACCTGGCGTTCTCCCCGGCCCAGGTCGAACGCCTGTTCATCAAGGCGCGAGCGCTGGGGCTGCCGGTCAAGCTGCATGCCGAGCAGTTGTCGTCGCTGCATGGCTCGAGCCTGGCGGCGCGTTACCAGGCGCTGTCGGCCGACCACCTGGAGTTCATGACCGAGGAAGACGCCATCGCCATGGCCGAGGCCGGCACCGTCGCCGTGCTGCTGCCGGGGGCTTTCTACTTCCTGCGTGAAACCCAGCTGCCACCCATGGATGCCCTGCGCCGCCATGGGGTGAAGATCGCCCTGGCCAGCGACCTCAACCCCGGCACATCGCCGGGGCTGTCACTGCGCCTGATGCTGAACATGGGCTGCACCTGTTTCCGCATGACCCCGGAAGAGGCGCTGGCTGGTGTCACCGTGCATGCCGCCACGGCACTGGGCCTGGGCGACAGCCATGGCACGCTGGAAGCCGGCAAGGTGGCCGACTTCGTCGCCTGGCAGATCGAACGCCCCGCCGACCTCAGCTACTGGCTCGGCGGCGACCTGCCCAAGCGCGTGGTGCGCCTGGGCCACGAGATAACCCACTGAGCGAGGCGACATGGACAAGGTATTGAGTTTCCACCAGGGCCGCCTGCCGCTGTTGATCAGCATGCCCCATGCCGGGCTTGGTCTGACCGACGCCGTGCGGGATGGCCTGGTCGACGCGGCGCGCAGCCTGCCCGACACCGATTGGCATATTCCGCAGTTGTACGACTTTGCCCGCGAGTTGGGGGCGAGCGTGGTGGCGGCGGAGTATTCGCGGTTCGTCATCGACCTGAACCGGCCGGATGACGACAAGCCGCTGTACGCCGGGGCTACCACCGGGTTGTATCCGGCGACGCTGTTCGAGGGGGAACCGTTGTTCGAGGAGGGCAAGGCGCCCAGTGCTGAGCAGCGGGCGGTGTACCTGGAGCAGATCTGGCGGCCGTACCACGACACGATTCGTCGCGAGCTGGCGCGGATGCGTGAGGAATTCGGTTATGCGTTGCTGTGGGATGCGCACTCGATTCGGTCGGTGATTCCGCACCTGTTTGACGGCAAGTTGCCGGACTTCAACCTGGGGACCTTCAATGGTGCCAGTTGCGATCCGGTATTGGCTGAGCGGCTGCAGGGTGTTTGCGCCGAGTTCCCGGCCTACAGCCATGTGCTCAATGGCCGATTCAAGGGCGGGCACATCACTCGCCACTATGGAGATCCGGCCAATCACATCCATGCGGTGCAACTGGAGCTGGGGCAGTGCACCTACATGAATGAGGTGGAGCCGTTCGGCTATCGCGAAGATTTGGCGCAGCCGACGCAGGTAGTGCTCAAGCGCCTGCTGGAGACTGTGCTGGCGTGGGGTGAGGAGCGGTACCGGGGTGGTTCGCGAGGGTAGGGCGTTCGACCGCGTCAGGGCTAACAGGTGTTCGCCATGACCCTTGCAGCGCCTATGAGATCGAGCGCCGCCCGCGCGGCGCTTCGCGGGTAAACCCGCTCCCACAGTTTGTTTCGG
>NZ_VZZR01000103.1:0-40543 GCF_009650555.1 Pseudomonas sp. EMN2 | reverse complement strand
GCTGCCCAGGTCGTCGAGCAGGCAGGTGAACACGCCCACCGTGGTTTCGGTCGGCCCATAGTGGTTGACCAGGGCGCAGTCCGGCGCCAGGGCGCGGATGCGTTGCAGCAAGGCCGGCGGGCTGGCTTCGCCGCCCAGCACCAGGCAACGGCGCGGCAGCACGCCGAGGTTGTCGCTGCCCAGCAGCGCGCCCAGGTGCGACGGCACGATTTTCAGCGCATCGACACCATGCTGCTGCATGTAGGCGGCGAAGGCCTGGCCATCGACCGCGGTATCGGGATCGATCAGGTGCAGGGTACGGCCGGCGGCCAAGGCGCCGAACAGCACGGTATGGCCAAGGTCGGCGGCCAGGGTGGAGACCAGCGCCATGCTCTGCACCTGGCCCAGCGGCAGGCGCTGTTCGATGCCGTCCAGGTAGTTGGCCAGCGCCGCCTGGCTGACGCCAACGGCCTTGGGCTTGCCAGTGGAGCCGGAGGTGAAGATCACATAGGCCAGGTCGCCGCCCAGTGGGTTCAGCGCCGGCGCGGCGCACGGGGCGTCGAGCGGGTCGCAGGCGTCATCCAGCAGGTGCAGCGTCACGTCGCTGAAGCCGCTGAAGCGTTCGGCCTGGTCGCTGGGCGCCAGGAGATGACCGGCGCCACTGTCGGCGAGCATCTGCTCCAGCCGTTGGCGCGGGTACTGCGGGTCGAGGGCGACGTAGCAGGCGCCGGCCTTGAGCACGGCCAAGAGGCCCACCAGGGTTTCCAGGCGGCGCTCGGCGCACAGGGCCACCTGCGTGCGCGGGGCCACGCCGCTGTCGATCAGGCGGCGGGCCAGTTGGTTGGCTTTGCCGTCGAGAGCGGCGTAAGTGAGCGAGCGCGCACCTTCCACCAGGGCAATGCGCTCTGGATGCGCGGCAGCCTGGGCCGCGAAGCGCTGGTGCAGCCACGGGCCGCGTACTGTCGCATCGGCCTCGCTGGCCTGGGCAGCCGGCCCCAGCGGCAGGGTTTCGATCGCCCGCGCAGGCTCGGCCAGCGCGGCGCCCAGCAGTTGCGCCCAGTGCTGGCCGAGGCGCTCGATGGTGCGGGCCTCGAACAGGTCGGTGGCATACAGCAGCGAGGCGCTGAGGCGCTCGCCCTGCTCCTCGGTGTTCAGCGCCAGGTCGAAGCGCGCGGACTCGCGGGTGATTTCCAGCGGCGCCAGCTCGACGCCCGGCAATTGCCAGCGGTTGCCCTGGCCGGTCGCCACCTGGTGATTGAACAGCACCTGGAACAGCGGAGTGCGATCCAGGCTGCGCTGGGGTTGCAGGGCGTCGACCAGGTGCTCGAACGGCAGGTCCTGGTTGGCCTGGGCCTCGAGCACCCGCTGGCGCACCTGGGCCAGCACCTCGACGAAGCTGTGGCGGCCATCGAGCTCCACCTGCAGCACCTGGGTGTTGACGAAGAAGCCGATCAGCCCCTCGACCTCGGCGCGGGTACGGTTGGCGATCGGCGTGCCGACGCGGATCACTTCGCTGGCGCTGTAGCGCATCAGCAGCACCTGCAAGGTCGCCAGCAGCACCATGAACGGTGTGCAACCGTTGGCCGCGGCCAGTTGCCGGACCGCCTCGCCCTGCCCCGCCGGCAGTTCGATGGCCAGCCGCGCGCCACGGCCACTGCGTCGCGCCGGACGCGGATGATCGGCGGGCAGTTCGAGGCTGTCCTCGGCCACGCCCAGACGCTCGCGCCAGTAGCCGAGCTGGCGCTCGGCCTCGCCGGCCTCCAGCCACAGGCGCTGCCAGCGGGCATGGTCGGCGTACTGGATCGGCAAGGCCGGTACCGGCGTCTGCTGCTGGTAATGGCGCAGCACTTCTTCGATCAGGATCGGCATCGACCAGGCGTCGGTGACGATGTGGTGGGTGCAGAACACCAGCACCCACTGTTGCTCGCCGGTGTGCAGCACGCTGGCACGCAGCAGCAGGTCGTGTTCGAGGTCGAACGGCTGCGCGGTCAGCCCCTCGGCCACCTGCTCCAGCTGCGCCTGGCTGCTACCGCGCAGGTCCTGCTGCTGCAGGCTGAATGCGCGGTGGCTGTGCAGCACTTGCAGGACCTGTTGCTCGTCCTGGCGGAAGTTGGTGCGCAGCGCCTCATGGCGCTGCACCAGAGCCTGCAGGCTGCGCTCCAGGCGCTGGGCGTCGAACGCCCCGCGCACGCTGAGCAGCGCCGGCTGGTTGTAGGCCGTGGACCGGGGGTCGAGCTGCCACAGCAACCACAGGCGCTGCTGGGAGAACGAGGCCTGCACCGGTTCGTCGAGGTTGTCCCGGGGTGGAATGGGCAGCAGATCGAAGGCCAGGCCCTGCTCGCGCATGCGGCCTTGCAACACTTGGCGTTCCTGGGCTGGCAAGGCGGCGAAGCGCTTGGCCAGTACCTGCATGCGGTCGGACAACGCGGTCATACGTCCTCCACCGCATCGAACAGCGCTTCAAGGGCATCGGCCTTGTCCTCGCTGACGCCCGAGCCGCGATGTCGCTCGACCTGCTCGGCCAGCAAGGCCACGGTTTCACCTTCGAAGAACACCCGCAGCGGCAGGTCCAGGTTCAGGCGTTCCTGCACCTGGGAGCGAATACGCGTGGCCAGAAGCGAGTGGCCGCCCAGGGCGAAGAAGTTGTCATGCACGCCCACCTGCTCCAGCTGCAAGGCCTCCTGCCAGATCTGCGCCAGGGTCTGCTCCAGCTCGTTGCGCGGCGCCTGGTAGGCGCTGCCCTGGGCTTGCAGGGCGGCGAGCGCGGTGCGGTCGAGCTTGCCATTGGGGGTCAGCGGCAGGCGGTCGAGCACGCGCAGGAAGGCCGGCACCATATACTCGGGCATCTGCTCGCGCAGGCGCTCCAGCAGGCGGCTTTCCAGGCCGCTGGCGCTGGCCGGGTCACGCAGGGTGGCGAAGGCCGCCAGTTGCGCGCCGGCGCCGGTCTCGCGCACCACCACGGCGGCTTCGCGCACCTCGGGCTGCTGGGCGAGGCGCGCTTCGATTTCGCCCAGCTCCACGCGGAAGCCGCGCAGCTTGAGCTGGAAGTCCAGGCGCCCGAGGTAGTCCAGGGTGCCTTCGACGCCGGGGCTGACCCGGTCGCCGGTGCGGTACAGGCGCTGGCCCGGCACCAAAGCGAACGGGTCGGGCACGAAGCGGCTGGCGGTCAGGCCAGGGCGCTGCAGGTAACCACGGGCCAGGCCAGGGCCACCCACGTACAGCTCGCCCTCACGGCCGAAGCCGACCAGTTCGCCTTGCTCGTCGAGCACCCGCAGGCGGGTGCCGGCAATGGCGCCACCGATCGACACCCGCTCATGGGCAGGCAGGGCTTCAACGACGTGCGCCGAGCACCACACCGAGCTCTCCGACGGGCCGTACTCGTTGACCAGCAAGGTCTGCGGCAGGCGTTCGGCATGCCGCGCCGGCAGCTCCAGCGGGCAGGCTTCGCCAGCGACGATGACGCAGGCCAGCGCGGGCTGCTGCAGGTGCTCGAGGATCTGTGCGTAGAACGATGGCAGGGCCAGGAAATGGCTGATGCCCTGTTCGCCGATCAGCTGCGCCAGGCGCGCCGGGTCTTTGTGCGTCTGCTCTTCGGGCAGGTACAGGGTGCCGCCCTGGCCGAGGGTCCAGAAGATCCCCGCCACCGAGCTGTCGAACGAGAACGACGACAGCATCAGGAAACGCCGCAGCGGGGCGCGATAGAACTCGCCACGGGCGCGGGTCGAGGCACAGGCGTTGGCGTGGCTGATCATCACGCCCTTGGGCTTGCCGGTGGAGCCGGAGGTGTAGATCACGTAGGCCAGGTTGCCGGGCTCGACCGCCACGGCCGGGGCCTGTACCTGGGCGGCCGGCAGGCCCTGTTCGAGGGCCAGGCGGGCAACGCCGTCCGGCACCTCGATGCCGTCGGCCAGGGGGCGCAGGGTGATCAGGCACTGGGCGCGGGCGTCGTGCAACATGAACGCCAGGCGCTCGGCCGGGTAGCTGGGGTCCAGCGGCAGGTAGGCGCCACCGGCCTTGAGAATGGCCAGCAGGGTCACGACGATTTCCACCGAACGCTCGCCGTACACCGCCACGACGCTGTCGGGGCCGACACCGCGCTCGCGCAGGGCCTGGGCCAGGCCGTTGGCACGCTGGTCGAGGCTGGCATAGTCCAGCGCCTGTGCGCCGACTTGCAGGGCGGTATGCCCTGGGGTGGCCTTGGCGGCCTGCTCGAACAGCCCGTGCAGGGTTTCGCCAGGCACCTCTACCTGCTCGGCGCTGCGGTCGAAGCGTTGCAGCAGCTGCTCGGCCTGGGCGCTATCGACACCGTTGTGCCGACTCAGCGGCTGCTCGAGGTCAGCCGCCACTTGCACGGCGAACCGGGCGAACTGCGCCAGCCACGCCTGCAACTGGGCGGCATCGAATACCCGAGCCGGGCTGACCAGGCGCAGACTCAGGCCTTGCCCGCGCTGTTCGGCGCGCAGCAGCAGCTTCTGGCCCAGCGGCCAGTCCTGCTCCAGCTGCGCGGCCTCGGCGCGATAGCCACAGGCGAAGGCCGGCAGCAGTGCTTCGCCCAGGTCGGTTTCGTCCAGGCAGTCGAGCCAGGACAGGCCCTGGCGCAACTGGCCGAGCAACCCCGGCAGTTGCTCGCGCAGGCCTCGGCTGCTGTCGATCGCCAGCACCAGCGGCAGCTGGCGGGCAAAGTGGCCGACGGTCTGTTCGAGCTGTTCGTTGCGCCCGCTGACCTCCAGCCCCAGCACCACGCTGGCGGGCTGCCCCAGTTCGACCAGGAACGCGGCCCACAGAACCGCCAGGGCTTCGTCGGTGGTGATCCGCCCCGCTTCGGCCACCTTGGCCAGCGCGTCAGCCACGGGCGTGGCCAGTTGTTCGACGCACGGCGCCTCGGCCAGCGCCACGCGGCGCTCGAACGGCAAGGCAAGCGGGCGCGCCTGCTCGGCCAGCAACCCGCG
This sequence comes from Pseudomonas sp. EMN2, assembly GCF_009650555.1. Classification (NCBI taxonomy): domain Bacteria; kingdom Pseudomonadati; phylum Pseudomonadota; class Gammaproteobacteria; order Pseudomonadales; family Pseudomonadaceae; genus Pseudomonas; species Pseudomonas sp. EMN2. Next base: position 35,615 of record NZ_VZZR01000103.1, on the reverse strand, counting down.
CCAGAACGCACGCCCTTGCTGGCCGATGCTTTCCTGGGCCAGGTCGCCCTGCCAGGCGGCGTAGTCGGCGTATTGCAGGGCATCGAACTCGGCCAGCGCTTCACCGCGCAGCAAGGCTTGCAGCTCATCGCCCAGCAGGCGCAGGGCGGCCGGGTCGGCACTGGCCAGTGCCACGCCCAGCAGCAGGTTGCGGCCCTCGAGGCTGGCGGCCAGCGGGGCCTGGCCAAGGTCTTCGGCCACCTGCAGGCGGGCCTGCTCGGCTGTGGCTGCATGACGCACGCGCAGGTTCACCTGAGCGTGGATTTCCTGGGCCGGGTGTTTCAGACCCGGCACCTGCACGTAGCGGGTGCGCAGGATTTCGTGACGCTCGCACAGCTGGGCCAGGGCCTGCTGCAGCGCTTCCAGGGAGGGCTCGGCGTCCAGCGCCAGCCACAGTCGTGCGGCCAGCGCCTGGCCGCCGCTGGCCTGGAGCAGATGCGCCTGTTGCGCCGAGGTCTGGAAAATTTCTGCGTTGCTTGCGGTCATGCTTGAACTCCTTGGCCCAGTGCCACTTCGCTGCTTTTCAGGGGAATGGCCATGGCCGTGAGGATCTTTCGCGGGCCGGTGTAACCGTTGCGCGCGTGGATGGTGAGGATGTTGTCAAGGATCACCACGTCGCCTTTCTGCCAGGGGAACTCGACCATGACGTCGCGGTAGATCTGCTGCAGGTGGCGGATGTGATCCTCGGGGATCGGGCTGCCGTCGCCGTAGAAGGTGTTCTGCGGCAGTTCGTCGTCGGCGAACTCGGCGCGCAGGCTGTCGCGGATGCTGTCGGGCAGGGTCAGGGCATTGAAGAAGGTGGCGTGGTTGAACCACACGGTTTCGCCGGTGCGCGGGTGGCGGACCATGGCCGGGCCTTTCTGGCGGGTGCGCAGGCGGTTGCCGGACTTCCACTCCGGCTCCACGCCGATCTTGGCGCAGTAGGCCTCGACCTCGGCGCGGTCCTCGGTCTGGAACACGGTCTGCCAGGGCAGGCCCATGCCGTCGCCGTAGTTGCGCACGTACAGCACGCCGCCCTTGCGCACGAAGGCATCGCGCACCTCGGCGTCGATGCGCGGCAGGATCAGCCGGGTATCGCCGAACGGGGTTTCGCCGCCGGTGGGCGACGGCAGGTCGCAGTAGAAATACAGGTGCAGCGGGAACACCGGCGAATAGGAGTGCTCGTTGTGCGGAAAGATCTTCTCCACCGCCGGGTAGTCGGTCGAGCTGTAGACATTGTGCTTGCGGGTGATCTGGGTGCGCGGCGAGGCGCGGAACAGGTACTCCAGGGCGCCGCCGGAGATCGCATCGACGCACTGGTTGAACTCGCCGATGTCCTGCACGGCGAAGCCGCGGAACAGGATGGTGGCGTGCTGGTCCAGCTTGCTTTCGATCAGCGCGCGGTTCTGCCCGGCCCATTCGGCCAGGTTGATGCCCGCCACCTTGGGCGTGCACAGCAACGGCAGGCTGTGGCCTTCGAACATTGGCGAAAAGGCCACGAGGCTGTCGTGGTCCATGCTCAAACTCTTGCGCCGCCCCTTGGCCAATACCGGAATGGCTTGCGCCTCGCTGTTGGACATTTCCATCTCCCGTTCGGTAAAGCCGGCGGCCCAGCGGCCACCGGCATGACAATCTCTACTGCAGCTCGACCCCACGGGCGCGCCGACGGATCGGGTGCTGCGCCTTGAGCTGCGCCTGGCGTGCCTCGGCCGCGGCCTGTTCGGCACTGGCCTGCAGCTGCGCGGCATGGGCCAGCAGCTGCGCCAGGGGCGCCTCGGGCGCTTCGAGCAAGCGCTCGAACACCCCTTGCAACTGCACGAACAGCCCTTGCATGTCGGCCGCCGTGTACAGGCTGGCGTCGCATTTGAAGGCGGCGGTCAGTTGCTCGGCGTTGACGAACTCGGCGATCAGGTCCAGCTCGGTGGCGCCCTGCCCCGCTTCCTGCGGGGTCACCTGCAGGCCTTGCGGCGCCTGCATCGGCAGGCTGCCTTCCTGGTAGATGAACTTGATCGCGAACAGCGGTGAACGGCCGGCCTGACGCGGCAGGCGCAGGGCCTCGACCAAGCGGTCGAACGGCAGGTCCTGGTGATCGGAAGCACCCACCACCACATCGCGGCAGCGCTCCATCCACTGTTCGCCACTGAGGCTGTCGTCCAGCGTCAGCTGCAGTACCAACTGGTTAACGAAGAAGCCGACCATTTCTTCAACCCCCGCATGGTTGCGGTTGGCAACGTCGGTGCCCAGGCGCACGCGGGAGCTGTCGCAACGCTGCGCCACCACCAGCGAGAAGCCGGCCAGCAACAGCATGTACAGGGTCAGGCCACGGGCCTTGGCGGTGGCGCGCAGGGCCTCGGCCAGCGCTGGCGGGAAATCGAAGGCGTGCACCTGGCAGGTGCCGGCGCTGACGCCGGCCTGCGGGCTGCCGGGCAGGCGGCTGAGGCGATGGTCGTCGCCCAGGGTGCGCTGCCAGTAATCGAGCTGGCGCTGCATCTGCCCGGCCGCCAGCCACTGGCGCTGCCACACGGCAAAGTCCAGGTAGGCCAGGCCCGGCGTCGGCAGCGCGGCCGGGGCGCGCTGCACGGCGGCGTCGTAGAGGGCGACGAATTCACGCAGCAGGATGCCGAACGACCAGTGGTCGGCGACGATGTGGTGCAAGGTCACCAGCAACAGGTGCTGCTGTTCGGCCAGGCGCAGCACCGCCACCCGCAGCACCGGGCCGTTGACCAGGTCGAACGGCGCCTGCGCCTGCTCGGCCAGGGCTTGGGCGATCGCCACCTCGCGGGTGGCGGCCGGGGCCTCGCGCAGATCGACGACAGCCAGCGGCAAGGCCATGTGCGCATGCACTTGCTGCCAGCTGTCGCCGCCCTCCTGGGCGTAAGTGGTACGCAACACCGAATGGCGCTGCAGCAAGCCCTCGAAGGCTGTGCGCACCGCGTCGATGTCCAGCTCGCCGTCAAGCTGCAGGGCGCGCGGAATGTTGTACATCGAGCTGTGCGGTTCCAGCTGCCAGAGGAACCACAGACGCTGCTGGGCGAACGACAACGGCTGGCGCTGCGCCGGGTCCAGGGCTTGCAGCTGCGGCACCGGCAGCTGAGCCGGGGCCGTCATGCAGGCATCGACCGTGGCGGCAAACGCCTCCAGGTCGCGGGCTTCGAACAGGCTGCGCAAGGGCAGCTCGACGCCACGGGCATGGCGCACCCGGCTGATCACCTGGGTGGCCAGCAGCGAATGGCCGCCCAAGTCGAAGAAGTTGTCGCGCAGGCCTACGCGCTCGACGCCCAGCAGTTCACTCCACAACGCGGCGAGCTCGCCTTGCAGGGGACTGCGCGGCGCTTCGAAGGCCTGTGCCAGCAGGCTGGCGTCCGGCGCCGGCAAGGCCTTGCGGTCGAGCTTGCCGTTGGGGGTCAGTGGCAATCGGGCCAGCACCTGCCAGTGGGCCGGCTGCATGTAGTCCGGCAGCGCTGCGCCGAGCGCTGCGCGCAAGCCTTCGCAGAGTGCGGCCTGGGCCTCGCGGTCAGCTTCGGCCAGCGCCTGGCGCGGCACCACGTAGGCCACCAGCTGCTGGCCGACCGGGCCCGGCACGGCCACCACGGCCGCCTCGGCGACAGCCGCCTGGGCCAGCAGACAGGCCTCGATTTCACCGGTCTCGACGCGGAAACCGCGGATCTTCACCTGATGGTCGACCCGGCCGATGTATTCCATCTGCCCGTCCGGCAGGCGCCGGACCAGGTCGCCGCTGCGGTACAGCCGCGCGCCGGGAGTGCTGGCGAACGGGTCGGGGACGAAGCGCTCGGCGGTCAGCGATGGCTGCGCATGGTAGCCGCGCGCCAGGGCCTCGCCACCGATATACAGCTCACCGACCACGCCATCGGCCTGCAAGGCCAGGCCTTCGGCCAGCAGGTAGGCGCTGCGCCCGGCCACCGGTCGGCCGATGGGCGCATAGGCGCTGGTGAAGCGGGTGGCGGCATCGGCCTCCCAGAGGAAGGGGGTGATGACCGTTTCGGTCGGCCCGTAGCCGTTGACGATATGCTGCGGGCGCAGTTGCCCCTGGATCTGCTCGAAGCCCTCGCGAGGGAAGGCCTCGCCCGCCACGTTGAACGAGCGCACCGACGCCGCCCGGCCATGGGCCGCGGCCCAGGCCGCCAGTTGGCAGGCGTATTGGGTGGGGAAATAGACCAGGCTGGCCTGCTCGCGCTCGATCACGTCCAGCGCCTCTTCGGCACTCCACAGGCCTTCGCCGCGCAGCACGCAGCGGGCACCGCTGATCAGCGGCAGCAGCCACTGCTCGGTGCCCCAGTCGAAGTTCAACGAGGCGAAATGCAGGAAGCGGTCGCTGCTGTCGATGCGGTAGAAGCGCTGCATGGTCAGCAGGTGGCGCAACAGGGCGCCCTGCTCCAAGGCCACGCCCTTGGGCCGCCCGGTGGAACCGGAGGTGTACAGCAGGCACAGCAGGTTATTGCCGGCGAGGGTCGGCGACGGGGCCTCGACACCATGGGTAGCCAGCGCCAGCTCATCGACCCGCAGCAGGCGTGCGGCGCTGCCAGCCAGCAACGCCGCACTGCGGGCATCGCCCAACACCAGCTGCACGCCGCTGTCCTCGAGCATGTAGCCCAGGCGCTCGGCGGGGTATTCCGGGTCCAGCGGCACATAAGCGCCGCCGGCCTTGAGGATGGCCAGCAGGCCGATGATCAGCCGCTCGCCACGGGGCAGCGAGATGCCCACCAGCACCTCTGGGCCGACGCCCTCGGCGACCAGCCGCTGGGCCAGGTCGCTGGCCTGGCTGTCGAGGCTGGCGTAGCTCAGCGTCCGCCCCTCGGCAACCAGGGCGATGGCCTCTGGCGTGCGGCGGGCCTGGGCTTCGATCAACTGGTGCAGCCACTGCGGCGCGGTCTGCGCCGGCAAGGCGGCGGGCATCGCCAGCAGCGCCTGGCGCTCGGCCGGGGGCACGCTGTCCAGGGTCGCCAGCACTTGGCCTGCGCCTTCGACGAACTGCCCGAGCAGGCATTCCAGCTGCGCCGCGAGGGCCTGCACGGTGGCGGCGTCGAGCGCCGCGCACAGATAGCTGTAGTGCACCTGCAGACGCTCGCCGAGGGTCACGGCCAGGGTCAGCGGGTAGTTGGTGCGCTCCAGGTTGGCGACTTCGCCAAAGCGCACGCCGGCCTGGCCGGACTCGGCCAGCGCCGCCGACAGCGGGTAGTTCTCGAACACCAGCAAGGTGTCGAACAGCGCATCGCTGCCCTGCCCCGACCAGCGCTGGATCTCGAACAGGGGCGTGTGCTCGTGTTCGCGCAGCGCCAGGTTAAGTGCCTGCACCTGTTGCAGCCAGTCGCCCAGGGTTTGCTGCAGGGCCGGCCGGGCGATCACTGGCAAGGTGTTGATGAACAGGCCGATCTGCGCCTCGATGCCCGGCAGTTGCGCCGGGCGCCCGGCCACGGTGGCGCCGAAGGCCACGCAGTCCTGGCCGGTGCAACGTTGCAGCAGCAACAGCCAGGCCGCCTGGACCAGGGTGTTGACGGTGACTTTCTGCTGCCGGGCGAAGGCGTTCAGGCGCTCGCCCAAGGCCGCATCGACGGTCTGGTAGAAGTCGCCGTGGCTGGCCTGTGCCGCCGCTTGCGGCGTGGGCAGCGCGTGGGCCAGGCGCGTCGGGGTTTCCAGCGCGGCGAGCTGGTCACGCCAGAATGCCTCGCTGGCCGCCATGTCCTGCTGACCGAGCCATTGGATGTAATCACGGTACAGCCCGACCGGGGGCGCCACTTGCTGCCCGGCGTAGCGTTGCAGGACCTCGCCGAGCAGGCGCGAGTTGCTCCAGCCGTCCAGCAGCAGGTGGTGGCAGGTCTGGATCAAGTGGTGCCGGGCCTCGCCGGTGCGCACCAGGGTCAGGCGCAGCAAGGGGGCCTGGGCCAGGTCGAAGCCGTGCTCGCAATCCTCCTGCGCCAGGGCGGCGAGCGCCTGCGGCAGGTCGGCGCGGTCGCGCCAGTCCAGTTCGCGCCAGGGCAGTTCGACCTGGCGCATGACTATTTGCAGGGGCTTGCCCTGCTCGCCTTGCCAGGCAAAGCCGGTGCGCAGGATGGCATGGGCGTCCAGCGCCTGCTGCCAGGCGTCGCGCAGGCGTGCGGGGTGCAGGCCGTCGACATCCACGCGCATCTGGTTGACGTAGTCGCTGCCGGCTTGCTCATACAGGCTGTGGAACAGCATGCCCTGCTGCATCGGCGACAGCGGGTAGAGGTCTTCGAGCTGGCGTGCGGCCACCGGCAGTTGCGCCAGCGCCGCGCCATCGAGCCCGGCCAGCGGGAAGTCCGAGGCGGTCACCTGGCCGGGGGCCTCGACGCAGTGGGCGATCAATGCGCGCAGTTCCTCGGCGAAACCATCGACCACGGCCTGAATGCGTTCGGCCGCGAACATCTGCTGGCTGAAGCCCCACTGCAACGCCAGCTCGCCGCCGTACACCTGGCCTTCGACGGTGAGCCAGTTGGCCAGCGGCGCGTCCGGGTCCTGGCCCTGGCCGGCGCCATGGGTGGCGGGCACCAGCAACGCCTGTTCATCGAACTGACGGTCGAACTGGCCAAGGTAGTTGAAGGTCACCCGCGGGCGCGGCAGGGCCGCCAGCTCGGCACGGGTGTCGGCATCGCCGAGGTGACGCAGCAGGCCGTGGCCGATGCCCTTGTCGGGCACGCCGCGCAACTGCTCCTTGACCGCCACCAGCGAAGCGCCCAGCTCGGCCTCGGGCACCAGCAGCACCGGTTGCAGGCTGGTGAACCAGCCGACGCTGCGCGACAGGTCGAGCCCGGCGAACAGGTCTTCACGGCCATGCCCTTCCAGCTCGATCAGCGCGCCCGGCGCGGCGGTCCAGCGGCATAGCACCCGGGCCAGGGCGGTGAGCAGCAGGTCGTTGACCTGGGTGCGGTAGGCCGCCGGTGCGACCTGCAGCAGTTGGCGGGTGAGCTCGGCGTCGAAGCGGCATTCGATCTTCTGTTCATGACGGTTGTGCAGCGCACCGTCGCGGTTGTCGCACGGCAGTTCGGCGACCGCCGCGCGCCCCAGGTGCTCGCGCCACCAGGGCAACTGCGCCTGATAGCTCGGCACGGCGTCGTGCAGGCGCAGCGCCCAATCCTGATATGCACTGGTGCGCGCCGGCAGGCGTGGCGGCTGGCCGGCCAGCACTTGGCGGTAAGCCTGCTCGAGGTCTTCGAGCAGTACCCGCCAGGACACCCCGTCCACCACCAGGTGGTGCAGCACCAGCAGCAGTTGCTGGCGGCCCTCGGGCAGCTCGATCAGCAGTACCCGCAGCAATGGCCCGTGGGCCAGGTCCAGGCTGCGCTGCGCAGCCTCGCACAGTGCCAGCGCGGCTTCGGCATCGGCCGCCGTACAGCGCTGGAACACGTCGCCGGCGGTTTCGGCATAGCGCTGTTGCCAGGTGCCGCCGTGCTGCTCGAAGCGCAGGCGCAGGCTGTCGTGGTGTTCAACCAGTTGGCGCACGGCCTGGGCCAGCGGCTCGCCCTGCAGCGGTGCGCGGGCATCGAGCAGCAGGGCCTGGTTCCAGTGCTGGCGGTTAGGGATGGCCTGGTCGAAGAACCAGTGCTGGATCGGCGTCAGCGGCACTTCGCCGCTGGCCGGCCCACGCACCACTGCCTGGCTCGCCTGCCCGGCCACCTGGGCCAGGCCGCGAATGGTCTGGTGCTGGAAGATGTCCTTGGGGGTGAGCGCCAGGCCGGCCTCGCGGGCACGGCTGACCACCTGCATGGAGACGATCGAGTCACCGCCCAGTTCGAAGAAGTTGTCCAGCACGCCGACCTGCTCAAGGCCCAGCAACGCTTGCCAGATCTGCGCCAGGGCCTGCTCGCGGGCATCGCCGGGCGCCACATGCTCGCGCTGCGCCTGCAACACGTCGGGCGCCGGCAGCGCCTTGCGGTCGAGCTTGCCGTTGGGGGTCAGCGGCAGCGCGGCCAGCATCGGCATGGCCGCGGGCACCATGTAGTCGGGCAAGTGCTCGCCCAGCGCTGCGCGCAGTTGCTCGCGCAGCGTGCTCTGGGCCACCGGGTCGTCGAGCAGCGCGGCATCGGCCGGCACCACATAGGCCACCAACTGGCGGCCGCTCGGGCCTTCCGGCGCCAACACCGCCACTTCGCTGACCTGCGCCTGCGCCTGCAGCCGCGCCTCGATCTCGCCCAGCTCGATACGGAAACCACGCACCTTGACCTGATGGTCGATGCGGCCGATGTACTCGAGCTCGCCCTGGTCGCGGTAGCGCAACAGGTCGCCGGTGCGGTACAGGCGCCCGCCGTCGGCGGCGAACGGGTCCGGCACGAAGCGTTCGGCGGTCAGCCCCGGGCGCCCGAGGTAGCCACGGGTAATGCCGGCGCCGGCCAGGTACAGCTCGGCGGCGCAACCTTGCGGCACCGGCTGCAGGGCGGCGTCGAGCAGGTAGGCGGCGGTGTGCGGCAGCGGCCGGCCGATGCTGGCACGGCCACCGGCCTGGCGGCGGGTCCAGGTCGAGTAGGTGGTGTCTTCCGAAGGGCCGTACAGGTCGTACACATGCGCCAGCCCCGGCTGGCGGTAGAGCTCGTCCACCACCCGCTGCTTCAGTGGCTCGCCGGCGAGGTTGACGATGCGCACGCCGGCGGGCAACTGGCCGTCGCGCAGCAGCGCGGTAATGGCCGAGGGCACGGTGTTGACCAGGCGCACCTGGTCGCGCGCCGGCAGCTGCGGCAGTTCCAGGGCGTTGCGCGCCAGCACGATGGAGCCGCCCGCGGCCAGGGTCACGAACAGCTCCCACACCGACAGGTCGAAGCAGATCGAGGTCGAGGCCAGCACACCCTGGATGTCTTCGCGGCTGTACACCTGACGCGACCAGTGCAGCAGCGCCATGACGTTGCGGTGGGTGATGGCCACGCCTTTGGGGCGGCCGGTGGAGCCTGAGGTGTAGATCACGTAGGCGAGGTTCTGCGCCACGGCGTTATTGGCCGGCGGCACGTCCGGCCAGGCGACCAGGCTCTGCTCGTCGGCGTCCACCAGCAGCACTTCGGCGCAGTCGGCCAGGGCCAGGCGCTGGGCCACTTCAGGGTCGCTGAGCACCAGGTGCGCGGCGCTGTCGTCGAGCATGTAGGCCACGCGCTCCGCCGGGTAGTCCGGGTCCAGCGGCACGTAGGCGCCGCCGGCCTTGAACACCGCCAGCAGCGACACCAGCAGTTGCGGAGTACGCGGCAGGGCCACGCCGACGCGGGTCTCGGGGCCGACACCGGCTGCCACCAGGCGCTGGGCCAGGCGGTTGGCCCAGCGGTCGAGCTGGCCATAGCTGTACTGCTCAAGGCCGAAGGTGAGGGCCAGCGCCTCGGGCTGTTCGGCGGCCTGGCGGGCGATGCTCTGATCGATCCGCGACACCTGGTCAAAGCCGTCACCCGGCGGGTTCCAGGCGTGCAACAGCTGTTGCTGCTCGTCGGCGCCGAGCATCGGCAGCCGCGCCACAGGCTGGCTTGTGTCGGCGACCATGGCACGCAGCAGGTTCAGCCAGTGGCCGGCCATGCGCGCGATGGTCGGCGCGTCGAACAGCTCGTCGGCGTAGGTAAGTGCGGCGTGCAGCTGCCCGCCCTTCTCCCAGGTATCCAGGCTCAGGTCGAACTGGGTGGTGCGCCCTTTCCACTCGATCAGGTCGAAACGAATGCCCGAGGCGGTCTGCAGCGCGCCGAGGTCGGTGACCAGCGGCTGGTGGTTGTACATCACCTGGAACAGTGGGTTGAGCGCCAGGCTGCGTTCAAGCTTGAGCGCCTCGACCAGGCGCTCGAACGGCAGCTCCTGATGCGCCTGGGCGCCGAGGGCGGTGTCGCGCACCTGGGCAATCAGCCCGGCCACCGTGAGGTGCTCGTCGATGCGGCAGTTGAGTACCTGGGTGTTGACGAAAAAGCCGATCAGCCCTTCGACTTCGGCACGGTTGCGGTTGGCGATGGGCACCCCCACGCGCAGCTCGCCCTGGCCGCTGTAGCGGTAGAGCAAGGCATCGAAGGCAGCCAGCAGCACCATGAACAGGCTGGCCTGTTGTTGCTGGGCCAGGGCGCGCAGCTGCTGGGCCAGCTCGGCATCGACCGCGAAGTTGAAGCGGGTGCCGCGATGGCTGGGGGTGGCCGGGCGCGGGTGGTCGGTGGGCAGCTCCAGCACCGGGTGCTCGTCACCCAGCACCTGTTGCCAGTAGGCCAGCTGGCGCTCCTGCTCGCCGGCTTCCAGCCAGGCGCGCTGCCACAGGGCGTAGTCGGCGTACTGGATCGGCAGCGGCGCCAGCGGCATGGGCTGGCCTTGGCTGAAGGCGTCGTAGCAGCGGATGAACTCGTCGATCAGCACGTTCATCGACCAACCATCGGAGACGATGTGGTGCAAGGTCAGCAGCAGCACATGGCGCTCGGCGTCCAGCTTGAGCAGGCGCACCCGCCACAGCGGGCCCTGCTCCAGGTCGAACGGGCACTCGGCCTGGGCTTGCGCGCGCGCCTTCACCGCCTGTTCGCGGGCGCCGGCATCCAGCGCGCAGAGGTCTTCGAAATCGACGGTCACCGCCTGGGCCGCGGCGACCTGGCGCAGCCCGTGCTCACCCTCCTGGCGCAACGCGCTGCGCAGGGTTTCATGGCGCTCGGCCAGCGCTTCCAGGGCCTGGGCCAGGGCAGCACGGTCCAGCGGCCCGTCCAGGCCAACGGCGCCCGGGAGGTTGTAGGCCGCGCCCTGGGGATCGAGCTGCCAGAGGAACCACATACGCTGCTGGGCATACGAGGGCAGGCCGCGCTCGGCGGCCTGCACCCCGGCCGGGATGGCGAACTGGGCGAAGTCGACCTGTTCCCGGGCCAGCGCCTGCAAGAAGATCCTGCGTTTTTGCGCCGGCAACTCGAGGAATCGGCGGGCAAGGTTGCGGGCATCTTGAGCATTCATTGGCGATCATCCGTAAAGAGGGGCAACGAGCGGGGCAGCTCGGTCGTGCATGGAAAACGGATGAACGGAGGGGAAAATTAACGGACGGCGCAGGCCGCCGCCGGTCGCCTTGAAACATTTACTTTCATTTACTTTGGCAGGTTTCTCATTCTCATCCGTCCTATTAAGTGCAGCCTTCACGGTTGAGCCGAGCCTCGACCGCACTTTTTATGCAGAAGACCGACCGATGGCCCGACAACCGAAGAAGAAATCCGCCTCCAAGCTGTGGTTCCTGGTGCACAGCTGGCTCGCCCTGCCGATCTGGTTCTTTGTCCTGATCGTGTGTTTCACCGGCATGCTCGCCGTGGTCAGCCAGGAGATCGTCTGGCTGGCCAACCCGGACGTGCGCGCCAGCAAACCGCTGGATGCGCCCGACGCCGAGCGCCTGAGCTTCCAGCAGGTGCTCACGGCCATGCACAAGGCCGAGCCGGAGCTGGCAGTGCGCTTTCTCAGCCAGCCGGACGGCTCGCACTTTGCCCTGAACGCCTCGGTGACCCGCCCTGACGGCACCACCGCGCTGCTCTACGTCAACCCCTACTCCGGGGCGATCCAGGGCCAGCGGCCGAACTTCGACTTCGAGGCTTTCACCCGCGCCCTGCACGGCTGGTGGCTGGTGCCGTTCACCAACGGCTACAGCTGGGGCTGGTACCTGGTATCGCTGCTCGGCCTGCCGATGCTGGCTTCGCTGGTCACGGGGCTGGTGGTGTACAAGAAGTTCTGGCGCGGCTTCTTCAAGCCGGTGCGCACCGGCCACGGCTCGCGGATCTTCTGGGGCGATGTGCACCGCCTGGCCGGGGTCTGGTCGATCTGGTTCATCGCGGTGATTTCCATCACCGGCACCTGGTTCCTGATCCAGGCGATACTCGGCGACAACCACGTGACCATCTCCACCGAACCGGTGGTGCCGGTGATCGCCCGCGAGCAGGTGCCGCAGACGCCCGATGGCACGCCGGCGCCGCGCATCGACCTGGACGAGGCCGCGCGCATCGCCACCGAGCGCATCCCGGGCCTGGACGTGAGCTTCATCTCCCTGCCGCTGACCGCCTACAGCCACTACAGCATGGGCGGCCGCGGCTGGTACCCGCTGATGTTCCAGACCGCCGAAGTGAATCCGTACACACGCAACGTCGACGCCCAGTTCCTGCTGGGCGACCGCTCGACCCTGGAGTTCGTCACCGAATCGATGCGCCCGCTGCACACCGGCGACTTCGGCGGCCTGGCGATCAAGCTGATCTGGTTCTTCTTCGGCCTGGTGCTGACCCTGATGGTGCTCAGCGGCCTGTTGATCTGGACCAAGCGCACCGCCCAGGCCACCGCCGCCGCGCTCAAGCGCAGCGAGCGCCCGGCACGGGTCAGGCAACCTCGTGAAACCCCTGTGGAGGCGCAGCCATGAGCCAGGCGAACAGCGTGCCGCAGGGCGGCTTCAAGCAGTGGTGGCTGAAATGGCGCTTCCACCTGAACATCCTGCTGATCCTCATCCCGCTGGGCTTCATGCCCAAGTACTTCGCCGACGCCAGCCTGCTGCGCGGCGACAGTGGACTGGGCGCCAACGTCATCCGCGATATCCAGATCGACCGCTGGAGCCTCGACCTGGCGGAGCTGCGTGACGAAGCACCGCGCGCCGACGGCCCCGCCGGTGACTTCAAGGCGTTCAACGCCGCCCTGTGCAAGACCTGCACCGAGGGCGTCAAGGCGATCTACCTGCGCGTCGGCAAGCCGCGCAGCCTGCGCGCCGCCGGCACCATCTTCTTCGGCTCGCAACACCGCATGAGCACCAACCTGCCGATCCCGCCGCGCACCCGCGCCGACGCCGACCTGTGGGTCACCATCGAAGGCTGGGACGGCAAGATGTACCAGGCCTCGGTGCCGCTGGCCAAGGCATCGCCGGCCACCGTGGCCTGGCTCGAGAAACAAGGAGGCAAGAAATGACACCACCGTTGCTGCGCAGGCTCGCCCTGCCCTTCCTGCTGCTGGCCGCCACCCCGGCGCTGGCGCACAACCCGATGTGCGATTGCACCGAAAACGCCGGGCAGATCACCTGCAAGGGCGGTTTCAGCGACGGCAGCGGCGCGCCGGGGGTGACCCTGGACGTGATCGGCTACGACGAACAGGTGCTGGTGGCCAGCAAGCTGGGGGATGACTCGACCCTCACCTTCAAGCGCCCCGACGGCGAGTTCTACGTGCTGTTCGATGCCGGCCCCGGCCATGTGGTGGAAGTGGACCACGCCGACATCGGTGCGCCATGAGCCGCGCCCAGGTGGTACGCCCGGCGGGTGCCGGGCACGAAACCCTCTATGTGCTGCTGACCGCCGCGTTGATCCTGCTGCTGGCCGCCGGCGTGGTGGCACTGCGCGGCGAACGCGAGGATGAGCAGGCCGTGGCCGCCCACCAGCTCGACGCCCGGCGTGACCTGAACGCCGCCGAACAGGGCCTGCACACCGACCTGTGGGTGGCGGTCGAGGAGATCCGTGCGCTGCGTGAGGAAAGCGGCAGCGCGCCGCCGGTGGCCGAGCTTGCCGAAGCGGGCCTGCCGCCCTTCGTCACCGATGCCAGCAGCCAGAGCCGCGGCAGCCTGCAATGGGCGCTGCTGGACAACGGCGCCTACCTGGGCCGCAGCCAGGCCCCGGAAGTGGCCGGCAGCCTGCTGCTGATCCTGCCGCAGACCGCCGACGCCCAGCCCGATGTGTGGCTGCGCCGCGACAGCAGCGCGATGGCCCCGGACGCCCTGGACAGCGCCACGCTGATCGCCGCCGGCTGGCGGCAGATCATCACCCACTACGACGCCGGGGTCACCCGCCAACACCGCCATTAAGGATTTGCCCATGTTCCGCTCCGCCCGCCGCACCCTGGCGCTGCTCCTGGCCTGTGCCCTGCCTGCCCTGGCCGTCGCCGACACTGGCAAGCCGCTGCGCATCGGTATCACCCTGCACCCCTACTACAGCTATGTGAGCAATATCGTCGGCGACAAGGCCGAGGTGGTGCCGCTGATCCCGGCCGGCTTCAACCCCCATGCCTACGAGCCGCGCGCCGAAGACATCAAGCGCATCGGCAGCCTGGATGTGGTGGTGCTCAATGGCGTGGGCCATGACGACTTCGCCGACCGCATGATCGCCGCCAGCGAAAAGCCCGATATCAAGACCATCGAGGCCAACGCCAACGTGCCGCTGCTGGCGGCCACCGGTATCGCCGCCCGTGGCGCCGGCAAGGTGGTCAACCCGCACACCTTCCTGTCGATCAGTGCGACCATCGCCCAGGTCAACAACATCGCCCGCGAACTGGGCAAGCTCGACCCGGACAACGCCAAGTTCTACACCCAGAACGCCCGCGCCTATGCCAAGCGCCTGCGCGCCCTGCGCGCCGAGGCGCTGGCCCAGGTGACCCAAGCGCCGGATGCGACCTTCCGCGTGGCGACCATCCACGCTGCCTACGACTACCTGGTGCGTGACTTCGGCCTGGAAGTGACCGCCGTGGTGGAACCTGCCCACGGTATCGAGCCGAGCCCGGCGCAGCTGAAGAAGACCATCGACCAGCTCAAGGCACTGGACGTGAAGGTGATCTTCTCGGAAATGGACTTCCCTTCCGCCTACGTCGAGACCATCCAGCGTGAATCGGGCGTGCGACTGTACCCGCTCACGCACATCTCCTATGGCGAATACACCAAGGAAAAGTACGAAGTGGAGATGAAGCGCAACCTCGACACCGTGGTCCGCGCTATCCAGGAGAACCGCGCGTGACCGCCGCCGCCCACCTCACCGCTGCTGGCGGCCCCCGCATCGACTTCGACGGCATCGACCTGACCCTGGGCCGTACGCGCATCCTTGAAGGCGTGTGCTTCAATGTCGCCCCGGGCAGCGTGCACGCCATCGTCGGGCCCAATGGCGGCGGCAAGAGCTCGCTGATCAAGACCCTGCTCGGGCAGATGCCGCACCAGGGCCAGCTGACCCTGCACTGGCCGGGTGAGCAAGAAGTGATCGGCTATGTGCCCCAGGCGCTGGAATTCGACCGCGGCCTGCCGATGACCGTCGACGACTTCATGGCCGCCATGTGCCAGCGCCGCCCGGCGTTCCTCGGTTTGTCGCGGCGGGTGCGCCCGGCCATCGACGCGGCGTTGGCCAGGGTCGGCATGCTCGACAAGCGCAAGCGGCGCATGGGCGCGCTGTCCGGTGGAGAACGCCAGCGGGTGCTGCTGGCCCAGGGGCTGATCCCCGAGCCGCAACTGCTGGTGCTCGACGAGCCGATGTCAGCGCTCGATGAGGCCGGTATCCAGGTGTTCGAGCAGTTGCTGCACGGCTGGCGCCAGGCCGGCACCACCGTGCTGTGGATCGAGCACGACCTGCAGGCAGTGCTGCGCCTGGCCGACCGGGTCACCGGGCTGAACCGCCAGGTACTGTTCGACGCCCCGCCGGCTGAAGCGCTCACGCCTGAGCGCCTGCTCAGCCTGTTCTCCGTCCACCCTCGCAGCGAGAGCCGTTCATGAGTTTCGAAGCGTTCCGCCAACTGGTCCAGGAATGGGCCGGCGCGGGTTATCTGCCGGAGGCGCTGGCCTACGGTTTCGTGGTCAACGCGCTGCTGGCGGGCCTGATGATCGGCCCGGTGCTGGGCGGGCTGGGCACCCTGGTGGTGGTCAAGCGCTTTGCCTTCTTCTCCGAGGCGGTCGGCCACGCCGCACTGACGGGTGTTGCCATCGGCATCTTGCTTGGCGAGCCCTACACCGGCCCCTATGGCAGCCTCTTCGGCTATTGCCTGCTGTTCGGCATTTTGCTCAACTTCCTGCGCAACCGCACCGGGCTGTCGCCGGACACCTTGATCGGGGTGTTCCTCTCGGTGTCGCTGGCGCTGGGCGCGAGCCTGCTGCTGATGCTGGCCGGCAAGATCAACGTGCATATCCTGGAAAACGTGCTGTTCGGTTCGGTGCTCACCGTCAGCGCCCACGACCTGCTGGTGCTGGGCATCGTCGCGGTGCTGGTGCTGGCGTTGGCGCTGCCGCTGTACAACCGCATCATGCTGGCCAGCTTCAACCCTCAGCTGGCGGCGGTGCGCGGGGTGGCGGTGAAGACCCTGGACTACCTGTTCGTGGTGCTGGTGACGCTGGTCACCGTGGCCTCGGTGAAGGTGATCGGGGCGATCCTGGTGGGCGCCCTGCTGGTGATCCCGGCGGCGGCCGCGCGGCTGGTCAGCCAGTCGCTCAAGGGCTTCTTCTTCATCTCGGTAGTGATCGCCACCGTCAGCACCCTGCTGGGCATCCTGCTGCCGATCATGCTCGACCTGCCGGTGCCGTCGGGCGCGGCGATCATCCTGGTGGCCGGCCTGTGCTTCGCCCTCTGTGCCCTGGCCCGTGCCCTCGTCCCCCGCCTGCAAGGAAACCCGGCATGACCCTGAAAAAACTCACCCTGGCCCTGGCCTTGAGCGGCCTGCCGCTGCTGGCCAACGCCGCGCAAGTGCTGACCACCCTGCCGGTGACCCACAGCCTGGCGGCCGCGCTGCTCGATGGCACTTCGGTGCAACTCAAGAGCGCCGTCCCGGACAACCTGCCGGCCAGCCGCCAGCCCTCGTACTTCGAGGGCCGTGGCGGCGCCAGCCTGCAGAAGGCCGCGCAGCAGGCCGACGCAGTGATCGGCGTGCGCTCGATCTGGCGGGACGACCCGCTCTACCCCATGGCCCGGCGCAGCAATATCCGCATCGTCGAAATCGACGCCGCGCGCCCTGTGGACGGTGCCCTGCCGGGCATCGCGGTGAATGGCGAGCAGGCCTTCGCCGCCTACCCCTGGCTCAACCCGACCAATCTGGGGCGCATGGCCGATGTGGTGGCCAACGACCTGGAGCGCTTGTCGCCGGCGGACAAGGCGAAGATCCAGGGCAACCTGGCCGGGCTCAAGCGCCAGATGCTGGAACTCACCGCCAGCAGCCAGGCGCAGTTGGCCGAGGTCGACAACCTTAGCGTCGTCAGCCTGTCCGAGCGGCTTGGGTATCTGGCCAACGGGCTCAACCTGGATGTGGTCGAGCAGCCCCTGCACGCCGACGAGCAGTGGGACGAAGCTGCGCTCAAGGCGCTGACCGGCAACCTCAAGCAACAAGACGTGGCGCTGGTGCTGCACCACCGCCAACCGGATGCCAAGGTGGTGGCGGCGATCCAGGCCGGTGGCGCCAAGCTGCTGGTGGTCGACAGCGACCCGCAGGACACCGTGGCCGGGCTCAAGGCCAGTGTCGAGCAGGTGGTGAAGGCGCTGGGCAGCAGCTGAGTTTCAGGGCCCTATCGCCGGCAAGCCGGCTCCCACAGGTACAGCGCTGAACCAAGAGTCGCGCCATACCTGTGGGAGCCGGCTTGCCGGCGATAGGGCCGGTACAGGAAACGACACCGCCTGCGACAATCCACCACACCAACCCGAAACCCGGTGAAACCCTCCAAATGGTAGATTCGCCGCCATGAAAACCACTCGTCGGACACGCTCGCTGACCGCATGGACGCTCTACGCCAGCGTCCTGTTCAGCCTGTTGCTGTGTGGTTTGCACCATGGCCAAATGACCGGCCTGCGCCTGTCCGGCCTGGAAGGCGGCTACTGCAGCATGGACAGCGGCCATGGCCCGGCCATCGACCTGGACGGCGGCGGTGGCGACCAGCACATGGCCCAGCTCGACTGCCCGGTGTGCTCCTCGTTCGCCATGGCCGTGCCGCTCAGCAGCGCCGGCTGGACCTTCAGCGCCGCGCTTGGCCAGGCGCCAGCGCCGATCGTCACCCGCAGCTGGGGGCAACCGCCGCCGCGCTACCTGCGCCACGCCATCAACCCCCGCGCCTCCCCTTCTCCGTTCCCCGCAGCAGAACACTTCGCCTGACCCTGGCAGGCGCGCCCGTGCGCGCGCCTGTGGGTCGGGCCTGCCAAGACCTTTGCGTGGAACCCTTACAACATGATCCGCAACTCCTCTTTGGTGCTCGTGCTGAGCGCCACCTGCCACTGTGCCTGGGCGCAAGGCGCGCCTGTCGAACTGTCCGCCACCACCGTCGATGGCGAGCGTGAAGCGCCCAGCGGCGTGCAACTGGACACCCCGATCGCCACGGGCTCGCGCCTGGGCCTGACGGCGCGGGAAACCCCGGCCTCGGTAAGCGTCTCGGACCGCCGGGTGATCGAGCAGCGCGACGCCCGCGACACCCAGGAAGTGATCAATGCCATGACCGGCGTGAACGCCTCGGCCAACCCCGGCTACGGCGGCTTCGTCACCTACCGCGGCTTCACCCAGAACCAGGTGACCCAGCTCTACAACGGCATCAACCTGGGCTACAGCAGCGCCACCCGGCCGGTGGACGCCTGGGTGATCGACCGGGTCGAACTGCTCGGCGGGCCGTCGTCGTTCCTGCATGGCGCCGGTGCCGTAGGCGGCTCGATCAACTACATCAGCAAGCTGGCCAGCCGCGACCAGCAGACCGTCGACGGGCGTATCCGCTACGGCAGCTACGACGCCGCCGAATACGCCTTCGGCATCAACCAGGCGCTGGCCGCCAACCCGGCCGACGCCCGCCACTTCGCCCGCCTGGATTTCAGCCGCAGCCAGGGCAACGGCTATATCGACCGCAATGAACGGCAGACCGACAGCCTGGCCTTTTCGCTGCTCAGCGACCTTACGCCTGACCTGACCCACACCCTGGCGGTGGAGTACCAGGAGGACACTGAAGACAGCCCTTACTGGGGCTCGCCGATCCTGCCTGGGCGCAGCACCATGAAGATCGACAAGGACCGGCGTTTCGAGAACTACAACGTCGCCGACGGCCGCTACGAGCAGCGAGTACGCTGGCTGCGTTCGATGCTCGACTACCAGGTCAGCGACAGCACCAGCCTGCACAACACCCTGTACCAGTACGAGGCCCAGCGCGACTACCGCAACCTGGAGCGCTACCGCTACAACAACGCAGGCAATGTGACGCGCTCGAGCCCCTACCTGCAGCGCCACCAGCAGAGCGTGCTGGGCAACCGCATCGAGCTACGCCACGACAACAGCCTGTTCGGCCTGGCCAGCCAGTGGTCGGCAGGGCTGGACTGGTCGAAGATGCGCCAGAGCCTGTACCCGAAATCGGGCAGTTGGAGCGACACGGTCGACCCGGACCACTTCGATCCCGGTAGCTTCTACGCCATTCCCGGCGTCAATACCGGGCTGAGCAAGCAACGTCGGCACGAGACCACCAACCGCGCGCTGTTCGCCGAGAACCGCCTGCAACTGACCGACCGTTTGGCCTTGCTAACCGCCCTGCGCTACGACTACCTGGACATGGAAGTGACCAACTACGGCGCCGTCACGCCCACCGCGCCGGCCTTCTTCGAACGCCGCTGGGAGCCGCTGTCCGGGCGTGTCGGCCTGACCTATACGCTGACCCCGGCGGCCAGTGTCTATGTGCAATACAGCACCGCCGCCGATTTGCCGGCAGGCTCCCTGGCGGCGGCGACCTACTCCAACGTCGGCTTGTTCGACCTGTCCAAGGGCGAGCAATGGGAAGCCGGCAGCAAGTTCGACTTCCTCGATGGCCGGGGTGCGGCGACGGTGGCGGTGTACCAGATCGTGCGCAAGGATTTTGCCGTGGCCGATTCGAACAACCCCAACCAGACGGTGCAGGCCGGCCAGCAGACCTCACGGGGCATCGAGCTGTCCGGGCGGTTGCAGGTCACGCCGAAACTGTTGGCCGAGGCCAACTATGCCTACGTGCATGCGCGTTATGACGAGTTCAACGAAGCGGTGGCGGGCAAGTCGGTGTCCCGCGAGGGCAATGCGCCGGTGAACGTGCCGGCCAACGTCGGCAACCTGTGGCTGACCTACAGCTTTACCCCGGACTGGTCGGCGGGGGTGGATGCGCGTTATGTCGACTCGGTGTATGCCGACAATGCCAACACGCTGAAGGCGCCTGCCTACACCCTGTACGGGGCCTTTGCCCGCTACCGGGTGGATGCGCACACCACGCTGACCGCGCGGGTGCGCAACTTGACGGATGAGGTGTATGCCAAGCAGGCGTACAACACCCAGTACTACATGGGGGATCCGAGGACGTTTGAAGTGGCGATGGATATGCGGTTCTGAGGGCGCATTAGCTAGCCCCGTGCGACCGCCAGGCTGTAACCGATGTGCCGGCGCAAGGTGAAGGGAATCACGAAGAATGCCAGGGCGCCCATGAACAGCGAGAAGCAGCCGATCAGCACGGGTAGCAGGCAGCAGATCAGCGCGTTGCTGGCGCTGATCACGCCCGTGCGCCAGGCCAGCAGCACGCTCAGCAAGGTGACGGGCAACAAGGCACCAGCCACGGCCGCGGGGCACATCACCATGAACATGACCGCCTTGGGCATCCACAGCAGCGCCACCACATTGCCTACGCAGAACACCAGCCCAGCCAGGCACAACAGGACGACGCTGAAAAAGTTGAGGAGTTTTAGCGCCTGCATGGCGAAATGACATCCATTGGAACGGGGGCGCGATTATGGCCAGTGACATGCCCGCAGGCAATGCAGCAGGACGCCTTCGCGCCGGGTCGGTATCATGCACGCCGACCTGCCCTGCCACACCGCCAAGGAAGACGTGTGATACGCCGCCTGCCGTTCCTGCTGTTCGCCCTCTCGCTGACCTCCTGCGCACCTCGCCTGCCTTCGCCGCCCGCGCCTGAACCGGCGCAGTCGCCCCTCCCGCTCACCCTGCTCGACAATGGCCGCTACCTGCTCTGGTACGACTGCCAGCGTGGCGAACCCCACCGTTTTGCCCTCACCCTGGAAAAGGATGTCGGGCACCTGGCGCGTCAGGACAACTTCCGCCTCGACCCCGACCTGCCGCCCGGCTGCAAGGGCCAGACCTCGACCAAGGCCTACTCGACGCCCAAGGGCTTCCACCGCGGCCACCTGGCGGCGAACAACCATTTCGACGACGACCGCGCGGCGATGGACGCCTCCAATCGGATGAGCAACATCGTTCCGCAGTTGGCCAGCCACAACAGCCGCACCTGGTACCAGACCGAGCTGCTCACCGAGTGCTACCGCGACCGGCACCCGGTGAAGGTGATCGGTGGGGTGGTGTTCGATCATCAAGGCGAGGGGCTGGCCAACGATTACTTCCAGGCCTCCCACGGCATCGCCACGCCGGAAGCGTTCTGGAAGGTGCTGCTGACCGAGGACGAGCAGGGCCGCACGCAGGTGATCGCCTGGTGGATCCCGCATCAGGCGGGGCTGGGCAACGATCTGGATCCGTACCTGCGCAGCGTGCATGAGATCGAGACGCTGCTGGGGCCGGAGGAGGCGCCGATCGATGTGCCTGAAACGCTGAAGGACCAGCGCCCGTTACGCACCTGGTCCGTGACAACGAAGTGCGACCGGGAATGACGGGCCCCGCATTGGGGTTGAGCGTTAAGCCTGTGCCGTATCGGCAGGCCCCTCATCTTCCATTTCCAGGTGCATCAGGAAGGTGTCGCGAGCGGTGTTGCCGACGTAACGGGTCAAGGCGTAGTTGGCCGTGCCGCCAACGATGATCCCGACGCCAAAAGGAATCGCCTTGGCCGCAGCCTTCTGAGTGAAAGTGATGCCGATCTTCTTGAAGAACTCTTTGATGATGGTCAACGTGCTGCCTGTCAGGTATTGCTGAACCATTCGTACGCCTGCCTTGCTGGCCATGCGAGTGGCGCCCGCAGACCCCATCTGTTCGAGTGAGCCGTACAAGGCGATGATGAACGCCATGTGTTTGGCATCTTCGTTCGACATTTTGCCATTGATGGCAATGCCCAAGCACATAGTCATGTCAATTTGAAGCTTGATGCATACCGGGATATCCACCGCACTCCCCCCCAACATGCCAACTGCCGTACCCACACCAGGAATCGCGCCCGGAATCGCCGTTGCGGCACCCGACGTGGCGGCAAGCTTGCAATAGCGGCTGATGATCTTGTCGGTCACCCGCTCCAACACCTGAGCATCTGTTGCCTTTGGCTTGGCCTTGAGTACCTGCTCTCGATACTGTTCAACCATTTCCCGAGCATCCTGCGGCGTGATTGCGATGGCCTCGACTGCCTTCATCAATGACGAACCACTTTCCTGTGCTTGCTCTGCCATTTGAATCTCCCTTCCAAACAATGGTCACTGGCGTTCGCGATCGCTGACGCCCCTTGAGTGTACCGCAGACTGCCACACTCAATATCAAACAGCCACTATCCGATAGCATTGGTCGGTTACCTCGACGAGCACTGTTCTGGATCCATGCGCGGTAGCACCTGCTCGAGGCATGTCCAACATTCCCGGTGCGAGCGGTCGAAACGGATATCCCGGGGTCGCCCTCGAAAAAGCGATCACCACCCTGCTCTTGTCTACTGGCCCGACAACAACGACGGCGCGCCGGATCGCGCCGCACTCGCCCAGGCTGCCTAGACCATCGGAGAGCACAGTGATGTCCATCCCCCATGAGGTCCCACCCGCCACCCTACGCCGGGTGATCGCCGCCTCGGCCATCGGCAACTTCGTCGAGTGGTTCGATTTTGCCGTGTACGGGTTTCTCGCCACACTGATCGCCACCCAGTTCTTCGCAAGCCAAGACCCCAGTGTCGCCCTGCTCAAGACCTTCGCCGTGTTCGCCGTGGCCTTTGCCCTGCGCCCGCTGGGCGGCATTGTGTTCGGGGCCCTGGGCGACCGGCTGGGGCGCAAGCGCATCCTGTCGTTGACCATCCTGCTGATGGCCGGCTCCACTACGTTGATCGGGTTGTTGCCTACCTACGCCAGCATCGGTGTGCTGGCACCGGCCCTGCTCACGCTTGCCCGCTGCCTGCAGGGCTTTTCCGCCGGGGGCGAATATGCAGGCGCCTGCGCCTACCTGATGGAGCATGCGCCGCAGGACAAGCGGGCGTTCTACGGCAGCTTCGTGCCAGTCTCGACCTTCTCGGCCTTTGCCTGCGCGGCGGTGATCGCCTATGGGCTGGAGGCCAGCCTGTCGGCCGAGGCGATGAATGCCTGGGGTTGGCGAGTGCCGTTCTTGATCGCCGCACCGCTGGGGCTGGTGGGCTTGTACCTGCGCTGGCGCATGGAGGAAACCCCGGCCTTCCGCCAGGCCATGGCCGAGGGCAAGCAACACAGTCACTCGCCGTTGGGCGACACCCTGCGCCACCATGGCCGCACCATCCGCAACCTGGGTGCGTTCATCTCGCTGACGGCGCTGTCGTTCTACATGTTCACCACCTACTTCGCCACTTACCTGCAGACCGTCGGTCAGCTCGGCCGTGCCCAGGCGCTGCTGGTGACTACCGTCGCCTTGCTGTTCGCCGCCGTCGGTTGCCCGCTGGCCGGGGCATTGTCCGACCGCATCGGCCGGCGCCGGACCATCGGCGTTACCTGCCTGTGGGTGATGGTGGCGGTGTTTCCGGCCTATTGGCTGGCCAGTTCCGGCTCGATGTCGGGGGCGTTGCTGGGGGTGATCCTGCTGGCGGTCGGCGCGCTGATGAGCGGCGTGGTCACCGCCGCGCTGCTGTCCGAATGCTTCCCGACCCGCAGCCGCTATACCGCCTCGGCGATCACCTACAACGTCGCCTATACCCTGTTTGGCGGTACGGCGCCGCTGGTGGCGACCTGGTTGATCGAGCAGAGTGGCAGCCGGTTGGCGCCAGCGTTCTATCTGGTGGTGATTGCCTTGCTGGCGTTGATTGGCGGGCTGGCGTTGCCGGAGACTTCGCGGATTTCGCTGCATGCTGAAGGGGCTGATGGCGACAGCCGCGAGGGCTCGCAGCGGATGGCTTGAAGCGCCTGGTACAGGGGCTGCTGCGCAGCCCATCGCGGCGCAAGGCCGCTCCTACAGGAAATTCCATGCTCTTTGTAGGAACGGCCTTATGTCGCGATGGGCTGTACAGCGGCCCCAATGCTTCGTTTAACGCAGATCGAAACGGTCCAGCTCCATCACCTTGGACCAGGCCGCGACAAAGTCCCTGACGAACTTGTCGTTGCCATCGCTGCTGCCATACACCTCGCTCAAGGCGCGCAACTGGGCGTGGGAGCCGAACACCAGGTCTACCCGGCTGGCGGTCCACTTCACCGCGCCGGTCTTACGATCACGGCCCTCGAAGCGCTCGTTGTCGGCCGAGGTCGGCTTCCACTCCACGCCCATGTCCAGCAGGTTGCGGAAGAAGTCGTTGCTCAACACCCCGGGTTTGTCGGTGAACACCCCGTCCTTGCTGCCGCCATGGTTGGCGCCGAGCACGCGCAGGCCGCCAATCAGCACGGTCAGTTCGGGCGCGGTGAGGGTCAGCAGCTGGGCCTTGTCCAGCAGCAGTTTCTCGGCCTTGACGCTGTAGCGGTCCTTGCTGAAGTTGCGGAAGCCATCGGCCAGCGGTTCGAGCACGGCGAACGACTCGACGTCGGTCTGCTCCTGGGAGGCATCCACACGCCCTGGGCGGAACGGCACGCTGAGGCCGGAGGCTTTTTCCACGGCTGCGTTGCCGGCCAGCACGATCAGGTCGGCCAGGGAGATCTTGTTGCCGCCTTCGCTGCGAATCTTCTCCAGCGCCGTCAGCACCTTGTCCACGCCCTGGTTGGCTTTCCAGTCCTTCTGCGGTGCCAGGCGCAGGCGCGCGCCGTTGGCGCCGCCGCGCTTGTCCGAGCCACGGAAGGTCGAGGCCGAGGCCCAGGCGGCGGACACCAGTTCACCGACACTCAGCCCCGAGGCCAGCACCTTGGCCTTGAGCGCAGCGATATCGGCGTCGCTGGGCTGTGGGCCGGCCTTGGGCAGCGGGTCTTGCCACAGTAGCTCTTCGTTGGGCATTTCCGGGCCGAGGTAACGCGCCAGCGGGCCCATGTCGCGGTGGATCAGCTTGTACCAGGCGCGGGCGAAGGCATCGGCGAGCTGGTCGGGGTTGTCCTTGAAGCGCCGGGCAATGGGTTCGTAGATCGGGTCGAAGCGCAGCGCCAGGTCGGAGGTGAGCATCGAGGGGGCGCGTTTTTTGCCGGGGTCGTGGGCATCCGGCACCGTGTTGGCGCCCTTGCCATCCTTCGGTCGCCATTGGTGGGCGCCAGCTGGGCTCTTGGTCAGTTCCCAGTCGAAGTTGAACAGGTTGTTCAGGTATTCGTTGCTCCACTTGGTCGGGGTGGAGGTCCAGGTCACTTCCAAGCCGCTGGTGATGGTGTCGCCGCCCTTGCCGGTGCCGAACTTGTTGCTCCAGCCCAGGCCTTGCAGTTCCAGCCCGGCGGCTTCCGGCTCGGGCCCTACGTTGTCGGCAGGGCCGGCGCCGTGGGTCTTGCCGAAGGCGTGGCCGCCGGCGATCAGCGCCACGGTCTCTTCGTCGTTCATGGCCATGCGGCCGAAGGTCTCGCGGATATCCTTGCCCGACTTCACAGGGTCAGGCTCGCCTTCCGGGCCTTCCGGGTTGACGTAGATCAGGCCCATCTGCACGGCGGCCAGCGGGTTCTCCAGGTTGCGCTCGGCCGACAGGTCGCGATTCTGCTCCTCGCCATGCTTGGCCGGCTCGGCCACCAGGTCGCCCTGCCCTGGCGGCTGGGCCTTGAGCTGTTCCTTGCCATAGCGGGTATCGCCCCCCAGCCAGACCTTTTCCGAGCCCCAGTACACATCTTCGTCCGGCTCCCACACATCGGCACGCCCGCCGGAGAAGCCGAAGGTTTTAAAGCCCATGGATTCCAGGGCAACGTTGCCGGTGAGCACGATCAGGTCGGCCCAGGAGATCTTGTTGCCGTACTTCTGCTTGATCGGCCACAGCAGGCGCCGGGCCTTGTCCAGGCTGACGTTGTCCGGCCAGCTGTTGAGCGGGGCGAAGCGTTGCTGGCCGGAGCCGGCGCCACCGCGGCCATCGCCGATGCGGTAGGTGCCGGCGCTGTGCCAGGCCATACGGATGAACAGCGGGCCATAGTGGCCGAAGTCGGCTGGCCACCAGTCCTGGGAATCGGTCATCAAGGCAGTCAGGTCCCTTTTCAGGGCCTGGAAGTCGAGGCTCTTGAACGCCTTGGCATAGTCGAAGTCCGGGTCGGGGCTGGACTTGGACGAGTGTTGATGGAGGATCCTGAGGTTGAGCTGGTCAGGCCACCAGTCTCGGTTGCTGGTGCCACCACCAGCGGTTTGATGGAACGGGCATTTCGATTCGTTCGACATCTGCTTCTACCTTTGGGTCGGGTCGTTTCAGATTCCGGGCGCGTTTCCAGACGCAATGCCAGGTGTTCGATCAGCCGAGCCAAGGGCTCGTGCCTACCCCTCATCAGGTGTGGTCGGTCTGCGCCGACATGGGCTCGCGGGGTGCCTGAGTGCCGCTGGCAAGGGGGTTGCCGACAGCCACGCGGGCACCCGCCGCGATGGCTTTTCGCGGGGCCACGGGAAAGACTAGTCGAGCTTGGGCAGAGGTCTAATAGAAGCGCTATTGAGGGCTGATAGTGTGGCTCTGTCAGGGCCACTGGCGGGGCCAATCGGCACGAGCCAAGCGGCATGAACTGTGCTTGAATCTGCCATCTTCCCGCGCCCAAGGCCCTCCGAATGAATCGCAACGACCTGCGCCGCGTCGACATGAACCTGTTGGTGGTGTTCGAGGCATTGATGATCGAACGCAACCTCACCCGTGTCGGCGAAAAGCTGTTCATCACCCAGCCCACCGTCAGCGCCGCCCTCGCCCGCCTGCGCGACCTGTTCGATGATCAGTTGCTGATTCGCAATGGCCGGGCCATGGAACCCACGCCACGGGCCATGCAGATCTTCAATGAACTGGGCCCGGCGATGGACGTGATCTCGGCGGCGATCAGCCGGGCCAAGGCGTTCGACCCGGCCAACAGCTGCAACGTGTTCCGCCTGGGGCTGTCGGACGATGCCGAGTTCGGCCTGTTCCCGGCGTTGCTCGAAGCGCTGCGCGAGGAGGCGCCGCAGATCAGCGTGGTGGTGCGTCGGGCCAATTTCCTGCTGATGCCGGGCCTGCTCGCCTCGGGCGAGATTTCGGTGGGGGTCAGCTACACCACCGACCTGCCGGCCAACGCCAAGCGCCGCAAACTGCGCGATATCGGCGTGCGGGTGCTGCGCGCCGACGACCGCCCCGGCCCACTGACCCTGGACGAATATTGCGCGCGCCCCCATGTGATGGTGTCGTTCTCCGGCGACATGAGCGGCAACATCGACCTGGACCTGGCGCGCATCGGCCGCTGCCGCAAGGTAGTGCTGGCAGTACCGCAGTTCGGCAGCCTGCGCGCGCTGCTGCGCAACACCGAGATGATCGCCACGGTGCCAGACTACGCGGCCTGCGCCCTGGCCGACGACGGCAGGCTGCGCGCCGACCCGGCGCCGTTCGAGATCAGCGAGGCCGAACTGTCGATGGCCTGGAGCAGCGCCCACGACAACGACCCGGCCGAGCGCTGGCTGCGTGAGCGGATCCTGCAGTTCATGGGCCGCCCAGGCTGAACCATCAACGTCGTCGATAGCCACCATGCCTGCCATCAAGTTCCGCGGATGGCAGGTCGCCGGGAGAATGGCCCCATTCGCACATCGACAAGGCCTCTCCCATGAAAACCGGCATGATCGCAGCCCTGCTAGCCCTGCTCGCCACCCTTACCGGTTGTGCCAGCCCAGCCAACCAGCCCGGCGCGCAAGCCTACGGGCATTTCTATTCGGCCACCGAGCTGTCCAGCGTCACCCTCGGCCACGGCCAGCATGTGGCCGTGCTGCTCGGGCGCAACGCCGCCGCAACGCTCGACTACCTGCAACGCCACCGCGACCAGGCCGCCCCCGGCACTGCCAGGAGCACGCCGGTGGCGACCCTGGGCGGCAACCAGGCTTATGCATGGTTGGCGCAGTCCTTGGCCCAGGAATTTGCCGAAGTCACCTTTTATGAAGACCTCGATACCCTGCTGGCCGATCGCCCGGATGTGATCGTGCTGCTGGAGGCCCGGAGCAAGCTGGCAAGTGCGGGGGACGAGGCCATCCAGGCCAGCGTGGCGGCACGCTTTTTCGATGGTCAGCTGACCTATATCGGCCGAGCCGAAGGGGTGGCACGCAAGCCGGTCGAGGGGGTCGAGCTGGTGCGTCAGCTGGATGAGGAACAGACGGTGCAGGCCGATGCGCTGCGCCAGTTCGATGCATCGCTCAAGGTGTTGATGCGCGGGGCGGTGTGATAGATCACTGCGGCCCTATCGCGGGGCAAGCCCGCTCCCACGAAGCGACCGTGGGAGCGGGCTTGCCCCGCGATAGCGTACGGTCAGGCAGCGACGATTGCCTGTAAACGTTGCCACAACCGCTGCACATGCTCGCGCTCGGTCGGCAGCGCGCCCACCGACACCCGCACCATCCAGCGGCCGTTCAGGGTAGCCGGGGTGACATAGGCATCGCCCGATGCGTTCAACCGGTCCGCCCAACCTCGGGTATGGGCATCCAGTGCATCGCCCTCCAGCCCCGCCGGGCAGTGGCGGATGCACAGTGTCTGCAGTTGCACCGGCGCCAGCAGTTCCCACTCATCCGATGCCTCGACCTGTTCCGCCAGCCAGCGGGCATTGTCCAGGTCGCGGCGCAGGCGTTGCTGCAGGGCCTCGACGCCTTCGCTGCGCAGCATGAACCACAGCTTCAGCGCGCGGAACCGGCGGCCCAACGGGATACCCCAGTCGCGCAGGTTCTTCACCTCGCCATCGACCGCCGACTGCAGGTAGCTGGGGTTGGTGCTCATCACCCGGATCAGGTGCTGCGGGTCGCGCACGTAATAGATGGAGCAGTCGAAGGCCACGCCCAGCCACTTGTGCGCGTTGACCACCACCGAGTCGGCCAGCTCGATACCGTCCCACATCCAGCGGCATTCAGGGAGGATCATCGCCGAGCCGGCCATGGCCGAGTCGACGTGCAGCCACAGTCCGTGGGCCTGGGCGATCTCGCCGAGCGGGCGCAGCGGGTCGAGCGCGGTGGTGGTGGTGGTGCCGGTGGTGGCGACCACGGCGCAGGGCTGGTTGCCGGCGGCTATGTCCTGTTCGATGGCGTCGCGCAGCGCTTCAGGGCGCATGGCGAACTGCTCGTCGGTGGCGATCAGGCGAATGTTGTCACGGCCGAAACCGGCCAGCAGCGCGGCCTTGTCCACCGAGCTGTGGGCGTGGGCGCTGACGTAGACGATCAACGGTTTGGCCTGGGCCTGCAGGCCGCCGCGCACCTGGGCATGGTCGGTGGCGCGCTCGCGGGCGCAGATCAACGCCACCAGGGTGCTGGTCGAGGCGGTGTCCTGGATCACCCCGCTCCACTGGCTGGATAGCCCCAGCAGCTGGCGCAGCCAGTCCAGGGTGGTCTCTTCCAGCTCGCTCAGGGCCGGGCTGGACTGCCAGGACAGGCCGAGCACGCCCAGGCCGGTACTGAGGAAGTCACCCAGCACCGACGACAGGGTGCCGTTGGAGGGGAAGTAGCCGTAGAAGTCCGGGTGCTGCCAATGGGACAGGCCGGGCATCAACAGCTGGTCGACGTCCTTGAGGATGGCGGCGAAGGGCTCAGCCTGCTGCGGTGCGCTTGCTGGCAAGGCGGCTTTGAGGTAGCCGGGCTCGACCTGGGCCATCACCGGGCGTTCGGCGACGGTCTGGCGGTAGTCGGCGATCAGGTCGATCAGTTGGTGGCCGTGTTGGCGGAATTGTTCGGGGGTCACGCGCGGTCTCCTGGTGGCTGTGGTGTGGCCATGGGCCTCATCGCGGGGCAAGCCCGCTCCCACAACCGTGGGAGCGGCGGTGCGCCGTTGCGACTTGCCCCGCGATGGCGCCGGTACAGGCAACACAGTGGCAACCAGTCTAGGCGCTCGCCACCAGCCGAATAACCCCGCTTCGCGCATAGCTCCTATGGCAAAGGCGCATGCCCGCCCTGCACGCCGAACTGCGACTGGCGCCACAGTTCGAACACCCGGTTGCGCAGCCAGCGGTGCTCGGCCGAGGCCTGCAGGCGCTGGTGCCACACCACCCAGTAGCGCTGGGTATGCTCGACGAAGCCCAGCGGTCGCCAGGCCAGCCCATGCAGGCGGGCCAGCTGGCGGGCGATGTGCTCGGGCACCGTGGCCAGCGCCTGGCCATTGCCGATCACCGGCACCATGGCACTGAAGAACGGCACTTCCAGGCTGATCCGCCGCTGCAGGCCCTGGGCGCGCAGGTGGCGGTCGATGAAGCTGTCCTTGTCGCCGCCGCCGGAGACCCGCACGTGCTTGCAGGCCAGGTAGTCGTCCTGGCTCAGTGCGGCCTGCCGGGTGAGCGGGTGATCATGGCGCATCAGGCACACCGCGCGGTCCTCGCCGAGCAGTCGGCCGTGAAGGTTGGGCGGCGACTCGTCGAACAGCGTGGTGGCCAGGTCGATCTCGCCACTGGCGAGCAAGGCGTATTGCCCGGCCTGCCAGGTGCGATACTCCAGCGACACCCCCGGCGCCTCAAGCTCGAGCGCCGCCACCAACTGCGGCAGCATGTGCTCGGCCACGTAGTCCGAGGCTGCCAGGCAGAAGCGGCGCTCGCAGCGGGCCGGGTCGAAGGCCGCCGGCTGGCGCAGGGCATTGAGTTCTTCGAGCACCTGGCGCAGCGGCTCCACCAGCGCCTCGGCGTGCTCGCTGAGCACGTAGCCACGGCCCTGGCGCACCAGCAGCGGGTCGTCGAAGGCTTCGCGCAGGTGGGCCAGCTGGCGGCTTAGGGCGGGCTGGCTGCAGCCCAGGCGCTCGGCGGCGTGGCTGAGGTTTTTCAGCTGCAGGAGGCAGTCGAGGGTGCGCAGGTGGGCGAGGCTCAGGGAGGCGAAGGTGGGGTGCATATGCTAGCTGTCCGAAAAGAATCGCGGGGCAAGCCCGCTCCCACGAATCAACCGTGGGAGCGGGCTTGCCCCGCGATGGCGTCATCCGGCTCAGTCAGTCAGGCCGACATAGACGTTCTGCACGTCTTCGTTCTCGTCGATCGCTTCGAGGAAGGCTTCTACCTCGGCCAGCGCTTCGGCGCTCAGGCTGGCGGCGCTTACCGGGTTCTTCGGGGTGTAGCCGATCTTCGCCGAAGTGACGGTGAAACCTTGCTCAGGCAGGGCCTTTTGCACGGCGTCGAGGTCGGTGGTGTCGGTGATGAACAGGGTCGAACCTTCTTCCTCGCCCTCTTCGAAGTCCTGGGCGCCGGCTTCGATGGCGGCCATTTCCGGATCGGCGTCACCTTCCGGGGTGGCCTCGATCAGGCCTACGTGGTTGAAGTCCCAGGCCACCGAGCCGCTGGCACCCAGCTGGCCCTTGCGGAACAGCACGCGGATCTGCGCCACGGTACGGTTGACGTTGTCGGTCAGGCACTCGACGATCAACGGCACCTGGTGCGGGGCGAAGCCTTCGTAGCTGACCGCATGGTACTGCACGGCCTCGCCGTCCAGGCCTGCGCCTTTCTTGATCGCGCGCTCCAGGGTCTCACGGGTCATCGAGGCTTTCTTGGCCTGGACGATGGCCAGGCGCAGGCGCGGGTTCATGTCCGGGTCGGCGCCGGATTTGGCGGCGATCTGGATCTCCTTGGCCAGCTTGCCCATGATCTTGCCCTTGGCGTTGGCCGCGGTCTCTCTATGCTTGGCTTTCCACTGTGCGCCCATTTCAACTCTCTTGTTTCAAGGGCCGGTTCAGGAAGCGACCGGCCAAAAGTGGGGAGAGTTTATACGCCCAAACGCTGCGGATCGACAAGAAATCGCATCAGCTTCTTCGCGGGTAAACCCGCTCCCACAGTGC
Organism: Pseudomonas sp. EMN2; assembly: GCF_009650555.1. NCBI lineage: Bacteria > Pseudomonadati > Pseudomonadota > Gammaproteobacteria > Pseudomonadales > Pseudomonadaceae > Pseudomonas > Pseudomonas sp. EMN2. Next base: position 4,012 of record NZ_VZZR01000103.1, on the reverse strand, counting down.
CCGCGAAGGGCCCTGCCCTGGGTTAGCCTTTGTCGGCCTTGCCCGCCGCCGCGGCGAATTTGGCCAGCCGCACATCCAGCCGCCGCGGCCTGGCGCCGCGATCCTCGGCGTGCTCCTTGCGCCGGATGGCATTGCGCACCATCAGCGAGCCCAGGTAGCGAATCGGCTCCGGCGGGAACTGCCCCAGCGGCCCTTTGACCAGCGGCGAGCGGGTCCAGGGGTTGTCCAGGCCCAGGGCCAGCGACGACAGTATCTGCCCGCCCATGTGGCACGGCCCTACCCCGCTGCCCGAATAGCCGAATCCATAGAACACGTTGCCCTGCCCGTCGAGCCGGCCAAAGAACGGCAAGCCGGTGACCGAGCGATCCGACGGCCCGTTCCAGCTCGCCGCCAGCGGCACCTCGGCCAGGGCCGGGAAGAAATCGGCCAGGCTCTCGCGCAACAGCGGCTGGTAAGGCGATGGCTGGTCGAACACCGGCAACATGCGCCCGCCATAGGCGAAGGTATTGCCACCCTTGCCGAGCATCAGCCGACCATCGGACGTGTTGTGGTAGTAGTGCACGAAGATTCGCGAGTCGAGCACGCTGACGCCGCTGTCCAGGCCGATCTGGCGCAACAGTTCCGGGCACGGCTCGGTGATCACCATGTCACTGGAAACGATCGCCACGCTGCGCTCGAACTGCGGGAAGGCCCGCGCCATCCAGGCGTTGAGGCCCAGGACCACGCGGTCGGCACGGATGGTGCCGGTGCGGGTACGCACCTGCGCCGGAGCCCCGTGCTCAAGCCCGGTCATCGCCGTGCCCTCGTGGATGCGCACGCCGCGCTGCAGGGCGACCCGGCGCAGGCCGCGCACCAGTCGCCCGGGCTGCACGGTGGCGGCGGCCGGTGAGTACCAGCCCTCCAGGTGGCGCTCGGAGCCCGCCAGGCGCTGCAACTGCGCAAGCTCGAGGCGCTGGAACGAGTTGATACCGCGCCGTTCCAGCGCCGCGATCACCGCGTCGGTGCCACCGACCTGGGCCGGGTTGGTGGCGGTGTACAGGGTGCCGTCCATGCGGAAATCGCAGCGGATGCCGTTGTCGGCGCAGAACGCGCCGATGGCCGCGATGCTGCGTTCCGACTCGCTGACCAGGCGCACCGCCTCCTGCACCCCGAACAGACGCTCCAGGGTGAAGTACTTGGCCGACCAGGACAGCGCACAACCGCCGTTGCGCCCGCTGGCCCCGGCACCGCAGATATCCGCCTCGATCAGCAGCACATCCAGCTGCGGCGCCTGCTCCTTGATCATCAACGCGGTCCACAGCCCGGTGTAGCCGCCGCCGACGATGCACACATCGCAACGTGCGTCGCCCTGCAAGGGTGGGCAGAGGGCCTCGTCTTCCTGGTCCAGCGCCTGTTGCAGCCAGAACGGTCTCATCGCTTTGCTTTCCTTCAAGTACGCAGTGGTTTGATTGCCATGCTGGTGTTGGGGGCTACGTCATTGGCCGCAGTGGCGCTGGCCGGGCGGCTGTTCCAGTGCGGGATCAACACCAGGGCGGAGAACAGCGCGGTGCCGGCGAAGACGATGAACACCGTGACGCTGTCGAAATACCCCGGCAGCAGGCCGCCGAGCACCGCGCCCACCGAACCGCAGCCGTTGACGAAGCCCGCTGCGGTGGCGCCGGCCTTGGCCGTACCGAAGTCGATGGCCGCCGCGCCGCTGATCATCGAGTCGGGGCCATACAGGGTCAGGCCCATGACGAACAGCAAGGCCACCACCAGCACCACGCTGCCGCTATGCATGGCCGCCATGAAACCGGCCAGGGCCATGGTCAGCAGCAGCAGGCTGATCACGCAGGCCGGCATGCGCCGGGCACCGAACAGCTTGTCCGAGGCCAGGCCGATGATGATCGGGCCAAGCAACCCGGCCAGCTCGAAGGCGGTGGGGATGATCGCCGCGCCGACCTTGCCCACCGAGGGCATCTGCTCGAAGACGATCACCGGGCCCCACAGCAGGATGGCGTAGCGCGCCGGCTTCAACATGAAGTAGGCCAGGCCGAGGGTGAGCACCGTGCGGTTGCGCAGGATCTCGCGCAGCGGCGCCCAGACGCTGCACAGGTTGCCCCCCGGCGCCATGCTCTGCGGCTCCGGCTCCACCGCCGGCAGGCCGACGTCTTCGGGCTTGTTGCGCTGGAAGATGAAGAACAGCACGGCCACCAGTGCCACCACCGCGGCGCTGGAGAAGAACGCCGCATGCCAGGTGCCGACCAGGGTGTAGGCCCACCAGCCGGCGAACGGCGAAGCCACCAGGCCGCCGAAGGCGTAGCACGAGCTCCACAACCCCAGCACCCGCCCACGCTGGGAGGCCGGGAAGAAGCTGCCGATGTTCTTGCACAGCCCGGCCCAGCCGGTGGACTGCGCCAGGCCCTGGATCAGCATGCAGGTGGCGAAGATCGGGAAGGTCGCGTAGCTGCCCATCACCACCGCCGCGGCGGCCGAGATCAGCAGCCCGCCGAGCACCACCACACGCGGCCCGAAGCGGTCGGCGAGCATGCCCCAGGTGAACTGGCCCACGGCGTAGGCGGCCAGGTAGATGGCGTCGAGGTTGGCCATGGCGGCCTTGTCGAGCATGAAGGTCGGGTCTTCGCCGATGCCGAGCTTGGCCACCGAGAAGGCTTTGCGGGTGAAGTAGAAGGCGGCGTAGGCCAGCCAGGTGATCGCGAAGATCTGCATGCGCCAACGCTTGATGGCGCCCAGGGATTGATTCATTTGACTCTGACCTCTTGCGTGAGTGTGCCGGCAGAATGTGAAGAAACGCCTGTCTTGTTGTTGTGGTGCGCACTGCGTGACGGAGGGACGTCACTTGGTCAGATGGCGGCAGCGGTCTGGCGTGACCGGCGCGAGGCCATGGCCCGACGCCACCGCTTGTGGCGATGGCGTCGGGTTGAAACACATGGAAACAGCTGCTGACTGATAAATAAAATCGATTTATCGTATTTCACTCATAAGCCCAGCTTGTAAGCGGAGTGCTCGATGTCGGTTTCCCATGCTCAACTCAAAGCCTTTCATGCGGTCGCCGAACAGGGCAGTTTCACCCGCGCGGCGCAGAAGCTGTTCCTGACCCAGCCGGCGGTCTCCGACCAGGTACGTAAGCTGGAGGAGCGTTACGGTGTGCTGCTGTTCCAGCGCAACAAGCGTTCGGTGCAGCTGACCGATCTGGGCGAGCGCCTGCTGGGGGTGACCCAGCGTCTGTTCGCCTGCGAGGCCGAGGCCGTCGAGTTGCTGCAGGACTCGCGCGCCCTGCACACCGGCAGCCTGACGCTGGCGGTGGATGCGCCGGTGCATGTGCTGCCGCAGATCGCCCGCTTCTGCCAGCGCTACCCGGGTATCCAGGTGAAGATCGAGACGGGCAATACCGACGAGTCGCTGGCCCGGCTGTTCAGCTACCAGGCTGACCTGGCCTTGCTGGGGCGTGATGTCGACGATGAGCGGCTGTTTTGCGTGCCGATGCGGCGTGACCCGATGGTGGCGTTCGTGTCGCATCAACACCCATGGGCCAGCCGGGGGGCGATCAGCCTGGCGGACCTGGATGACACGCCATTGGTGCTGCGTGAACCTGGATCGGTGACGCGGCAGACGCTGGAGGAGGAAATGCAGCGGGCGGGGTTGCGGATTCGTTCGGCGATCCAGGTGGAGGGGCGTGAGGCGGCGCGGGAGGCGGTGGTGGTGGGGATTGGGGTTGGGGTGGTTTCGGCGGCGGAGTTTGGGGCTGATGCGCGGGTTTGTGCGTTGCCGATTGTCGATTGTCGGCGGCATTTGACGGAGACGTTGGTGTGTTTGAGCGAGCAGCGGACGCGGCGGGTGGTGGCGACGTTTTTGGAGATGGTGCGGGAGGGGGGGTGAGGTTTTTGGCTTCGGCTTCCAGGGTGTTGGTTTTGATAGATGTATGCGCATTCATTGGCGATGGCGACGCATAGTCACCTTTCCGCCCTTACGGCGGCCTACTTTGGTCTTGGCCAAAGTAGGCAAAGCCGCC
>NZ_VZZR01000102.1:0-14762 GCF_009650555.1 Pseudomonas sp. EMN2 | reverse complement strand
TGCTCAACTGCTAAAGCTAGCGCGATCCCTGTGGGAGCGGGCTTGCCCCGCGAACACGGGCGAAGCCCGTGCCACCCTACGCAGCCCTTTCGCGGCGCAAGGCCGCTCCTACAGAAGGCGCGTCATGCGCGGTTCACAAACTCAACAGCCCCGAATACAACGCATACGCCGCCAGCCCCGCGCCCGCCAGCACCCCCGCGAAGATCAGCTTCTCCCACGCGGTGAACAGCGCCTGCCCCTGCTCGTGCCTGGCCCGGGCGAACAGGATCACCCCCGGCGCATACAGCAACGCTGACAGCAGCACATACTTGAGCCCACCGGCATACAGCAGCCAGACCGCGTACAGCAAGGCGATCAGCGCCACCAGCAGGTCCTTGCGGCGCACGCTGGGCTGGCCTTGATAGCTGTCGCCACGCAACGCCAGCAACACCGCATAGGCCGCCGACCAGAAGTACGGCACCAGGATCATCGACGACGCCAGGTAGATCAGGCTGGTGTAGGTCCCCGCCGAGAACAGCGTGATCAACAGGAAACCCTGGATCATCACGTTGGTCAGCCACAACGCATTGGCCGGCACGTGGTTGGCGTTTTCCCGGGCCAGGAAGCGCGGCATGGTCTTGTCGCGAGCGGTGGCGAACAGGATCTCGGCGCACAGCAGCGCCCACGACAACAAGGCCCCCAGCAGCGACACCGCCAGCCCGATGCTGATCAACAGCGCGCCCCACGGCCCGACGATGTGTTCCAGCACCGAGGCCAGCGACGGGTTCTGCAGCCCGGCCAGTTCCGGCTGGGTCATCACCCCCAGCGACAGCACGTTGACCAGCACCAGCAGCGCCAGCACCCCGAGAAAGCCCACCACCGTGGCCTTGCCCACGTCCGAGCGACGCTCGGCACGGCCGGAATACACGCTGGCACCCTCGATACCGATGAACACGAACACCGTTACCAGCATCATGTTGCGCACCTGTTCCAGCACGCTGCCGAACTTGGGGTTGCTCAAGCCCCAGATGTCGCGGGTGAAGATATCGGCACGGAAAGCGAACGCGGCAATCACGATGAACATCAGCAGCGGCACCACCTTGGCCACGGTGGTCACCTGGTTGATGAACGCCGCCTCCTTGATGCCGCGCAGCACCAGGAAATGCACCGCCCACAGCAGCAGCGAAGCGCAACCGATGGCCAGCGGCGTATTGCCTTCACCGAAAGCCGGGAAATAGAACCCCAGGGTGCTGAACAACAACACGAAGTAGCCGACGTTGCCCAGCCAGGCGCTGATCCAGTAGCCCCAGGCGGACGAAAAGCCCATGTAGTTGCCGAAGCCGGCCTTGGCGTAGGCGTACACCCCCGAGTCCAGTTCCGGCTTGCGGTTGGCCAGGGTCTGGAACACGAAAGCCAGCGCCAGCATGCCCACTGCGGTGATGCTCCAGCCGATCAGCACGGCGCCGACGTCGGCGCGGGCAGCCATGTTCTGTGGCAGCGAGAAGATCCCGCCGCCAATCATCGAGCCGACCACCAGCGCGATCAGGGCGCCTAGGCGCAGCTTCTGTCCCGGTTCGCTCATGGCGCTTCTCCCCTCTTGCCCGTGCGGCGCATGAAATTTCGATCTAACGCATATAAATGTTACAGCATATTTATATTAATGCAGGACATTAAAGCTAGTTCACTCATAACTCCTTTGTCTAACTAAAAGCGCACGACACCCAGGGTTTTAACGGACTTTTTCGCGCATGGCGTAGTGCCACCACTCAATCTTGTGAAAAATTTGCGAAATACCCAGAAACGGCTAGCTTCATAGCGCAGGCAAAACGGAGCGTTTGCTCTAGATGGACACGGAGGTGCCAGTGCACAAGGCTTGCAGCAGAGCTGTCGGCATCCTCCAGGAGGTACATGAACGGTCTTTTTAACCGTTCATGTCGGCATGAACTGATCTAAATCAGCTAATGACCCAGGCGTCAGATTTATTCTGAAGTCAACTTTCTCCTGGTACGGAGTCGTTAAATGTCTGATTCTCCCGCAAAACTAAAGTTAGGTGCGCTTGTTGCACTTGTCGTCGGTTCGATGATTGGTGGCGGGATCTTCTCGCTGCCGCAAAACATGGCCGCCAGCGCCGGCGTAGGGGCCGTGCTGATCGGCTGGGCCATCACCGCGGTGGGCATGCTCACCCTCGCCTTTGTGTTCCAGACCCTGGCCAACCGCAAACCTGATCTTGACGGCGGTGTATACGCCTATGCCAAGGCCGGTTTCGGCGACTACATGGGTTTTTCGTCCGCCTGGGGCTACTGGATCAGCGCCTGGCTGGGCAACGTCGGCTACTTCGTGCTGCTGTTCAGCACCCTGGGGTATTTCTTCCCGATCTTCGGCGAAGGCAATACGCCGGCGGCGGTGATCGGTGCCTCGATCCTGCTGTGGGCCGTGCACTTTCTGGTGCTGCGCGGCATCAAGGAAGCGGCGTTCATCAACCTGGTCACCACCGTGGCCAAGGTCGTGCCGCTGGCGCTGTTCGCGCTGATCTGCCTGTTCGCCTTCCGCCTCGACATCTTCACCGCTGACATCTGGGCCGTCGGTACGCCGGAGCTGGGCAGCGTGATGAATCAGGTGCGCAACATGATGCTGGTCACCGTGTGGGTGTTCATCGGCATCGAGGGCGCGAGCATCTTCTCCTCCCGCGCCGAAAAACGCTCCGACGTGGGCAAGGCCACGGTCATCGGTTTCGTCACCGTGCTGCTGTTCCTGGTGCTGGTCAACGTGCTGTCGCTGGGGGTGATGACCCAGCCGGAACTGGCCAAGCTGCAGAACCCGTCCATGGCCGCCGTGCTTGAACATGTGGTCGGCCACTGGGGTGCGGTACTGATCAGCGTCGGCCTGATCATCTCGCTGCTGGGGGCGCTGCTGTCGTGGGTGCTGCTGTGCGCCGAGATCATGTTCGCCGCCGCCAAGGACCACACCATGCCGGAGTTCCTGCGCCGCGAGAACGCCAACCAGGTGCCGGCCAACGCCCTGTGGCTGACCAACGCCATGGTGCAGATCTTCCTGGTGATCACGCTGTTCTCCAACAGCACCTACCTGTCGCTGATCTACCTCGCCACCTCGATGATCCTGGTGCCCTACCTGTGGTCGGCGGCTTACGCCTTCCTGCTGGCCTGGCGCAGCGAGACCTACGAGCAGGCCCTGGCCGAACGCAAGAAAGACCTGATCATCGGCGGCATCGCCCTGCTCTACGCGATCTGGCTGCTGTACGCCGGCGGCGTGAAGTACCTGCTGCTCTCGGCCCTGCTGTACGCCCCTGGCGCGATCCTGTTCGCCAAGGCCAAGCGCGAAGTGGGCCAGCCGATCTTCACCAGCATCGAAAAACTGATCTTCGCCGCCGTGGTGGTGGGCGCCCTGGTGGCGGCCTACGGCCTGTACGACGGCTTCCTGACCCTTTGAACACCTGTCTTCGCTTTACTGGAGGAATGAACCATGTCCACTGACAAACAGAAATACGGCGTCCACTCCGAAGCCGGCAAACTGCGCAAAGTGATGGTTTGCTCGCCAGGCCTGGCGCACAAGCGCCTGACCCCGAGCAACTGCGACGAGCTGCTGTTCGACGACGTGATCTGGGTCGACCAGGCCAAACGCGACCACTTCGACTTCGTCACCAAGATGCGCGAGCGCGGCGTTGATGTGCTGGAGATGCACAACCTGCTGACCGACATCGTCCAGCAGCCCGACGCGCTGAAGTGGATTCTCGACCGCAAGATCACTTCCGATTCCGTCGGCGTCGGCCTCACCAACGAAGTGCGCAGCTGGCTCGAAGGCCTGGAGCCGCGCAAGCTGGCCGAGTTCCTGATCGGCGGCGTGGCCGGTGAGGACCTGCCCGACAGCGAAGGCGCCAGCGTGATCAAGATGTACCGCGACTACCTGGGCCACTCCAGCTTCCTGCTCGACCCGCTGCCCAACACCCAGTTCACCCGCGACACCACCTGCTGGATCTACGGCGGCGTGACGCTCAACCCGATGTACTGGCCGGCGCGACGCCAGGAAACCCTGCTGACCACCGCCATCTACAAATTCCACAAGGAATTCACCGGCGCCGACTTCCAGGTCTGGTACGGCGACCCCGACAAGGACCATGGCAAGGCCACCCTCGAAGGCGGCGACGTGATGCCGATCGGCAATGGCATCGTGCTCATCGGCATGGGCGAGCGCACCTCGCGCCAGGCCATCGGCCAACTGGCGCAGAACCTGTTCGCCAAGGGCGCGGTCAAGGAAGTGATCGTCGCCGGCCTGCCGAAATCCCGTGCCGCGATGCACCTGGACACCGTGTTCAGCTTCTGCGACCGCGACCTGGTCACGGTCTTCCCGGAAGTGGTCAAGGAGATCGTGCCGTTCATCATTCGCCCGGACGAAAGCAAGCCTTACGGCATGGACGTGCGCCGCGAGAACAAGTCGTTCATCGAAGTGGTCGGCGAACAGCTGGGGGTCAAGCTGCGCGTGGTCGAAACCGGCGGCAACAGCTTCGCCGCCGAGCGCGAACAGTGGGATGACGGCAACAACGTGGTGGCCATCGAGCCCGGCGTGGTCATTGGCTACGACCGCAACACCTACACCAACACCCTGCTGCGCAAGGCCGGGATCGAGGTCATCACCATCAGCGCCGGCGAACTGGGCCGGGGCCGTGGCGGCGGCCACTGCATGACCTGCCCGATCGTCCGCGACCCAATCGATTATTAACGCCCATTACCCCCGGCCGCCCTCACAAAGCGGCGGCCGGTGTGTTCACCAAACTCAAGGAGAAATGTCATGGCGTTCAACATCCATAACCGCAACCTGCTCAGCCTCGAGCACCACACCACCCGCGAGCTGCGCTACCTGCTGGACCTGTCCCGCGACCTCAAGCGCGCCAAGTACACCGGCACCGAGCAGCAGCACCTGAAGGGCAACAACATCGCCCTGATCTTCGAGAAGACCTCGACCCGCACCCGCTGCGCCTTCGAAGTCGCCGCCTACGACCAGGGCGCCAACGTCACCTACATCGACCCCAATTCCTCGCAGATCGGCCACAAGGAAAGCATGAAGGACACCGCCCGTGTGCTCGGGCGCATGTACGACGCCATCGAGTACCGTGGCTTCAAGCAGGAGATCGTCGAAGAGCTGGCCAAGTTCGCCGGCGTGCCGGTGTTCAACGGCCTGACCGACGAATACCACCCGACCCAGATGATCGCCGACGTGCTGACCATGCGTGAAAACAGCGACAAGCCGCTGCACGACATCAGCTACGCCTACCTGGGCGACGCCCGCAACAACATGGGCAACTCGTTGCTGCTGATCGGCGCCAAGCTCGGCATGGACGTGCGCATCGCCGCGCCCAAGGCGCTGTGGCCCCATGACGACCTGGTCGAGCGTTGCAAGAAGTACGCGGAAGAGAGCGGTGCGCGCATCACCCTCACCGAAGACCCGAAAGCCGCGGTCAAGGGCGTGGACTTCGTGCACACCGACGTCTGGGTATCGATGGGCGAGCCGGTCGAAGCCTGGGGCGAACGCATCCAGCAACTGCTGCCCTACCAGGTGAACAAGGAGCTGATGAAGGCCACCGGCAACCCACGTACCAAGTTCATGCACTGCCTGCCGGCGTTCCACAACTCCGACACCAAGGTCGGCAAGCAGATCGCCGAACAGTACCCGCACCTGGCCAACGGCATCGAAGTGACCGATGACGTGTTCGAATCGCCGGCGTGCATCGCCTTCGAGCAGGCGGAAAACCGCATGCACACGATCAAGGCGATTCTGGTGTCGACCCTGGCTGATCTGTAAGGGCTGACTCCGCAGGCCGGGCGATACGGATCCCTGTGGGAGCGGGTTTACCCGCGAAGGCGTCAGTCGCACCGGCCGCGTTGCCTGGGCTGACGCATTCGCGGGTAAACCCGCTCCCACAGGTGCCGTGTCCGCTCAGGGATCCGCATTCACACTTCAGTTAAAGGACATTCCCCATGCGTATCGTTGTTGCATTGGGCGGCAACGCCCTGCTGCGCCGTGGCGAGCCGATGACCGCTGACAACCAGCGCGCCAATATCCGCACCGCCACCGAACAGATCGCCAAGATCCACCCCGGCAACGAACTGGTCATCGCCCACGGCAACGGCCCGCAGGTCGGCCTGCTGTCGCTGCAGGGCCTGTCGTACAAGCCGGATGAAGCCTACCCGCTGGATGTGCTCGGCGCCGAGACCGAAGGCATGATCGGCTACATGATCGAACAGGAGCTGGGCAACCTGCTGGCCTTCGAGGTGCCGTTCGCCACCCTGCTCACCCAGGTTGAAGTGGACGCCAAGGACCCGGCCTTCAAGGACCCGACCAAGTTCATCGGCCCGGTATATGCCAAGGAAGAAGCCGAGCGCCTGGCCAAAGAGAAAGGCTGGGTGGTCAAGCCCGACGGCGACAAGTACCGCCGCGTGGTGGCCAGCCCCAAACCCAAGCGCATCTTCGAGATCCGCCCGATCAAGTGGCTGCTGGAAAAGAGCAGCATCGTGATCTGCGCCGGCGGCGGCGGCATCCCCACCATGTATGACGAAAACCGCAAGCTCAAGGGCGTCGAGGCGGTGATCGACAAGGACCTGTGCTCGGCACTGTTGGCCGAGCAATTGGAAGCCGACCTTCTGATCATCGCCACCGACGTCGATGCGGCCTACATTGACTACGGCAAGCCCACCCAGAAAGCGATTGCCCAGGCCCACCCCGACGAGCTCGAAAAGCTCGGCTTCGCCGCCGGTTCCATGGGGCCCAAGGTGCAGGCTGCCTGCGATTTCGCCCGGCATACCGGCAAGGTCGCGGTGATCAGCTCGCTGGAAAACATCGAGGACATCGTCAAAGGCACCGCCGGCACACGGGTTTCCACCGCCAAGCCGGGTATCAGCTACCGTTGAATGCAGTTGGCGGGCGCCCGCCGCCCGCCGTTTTCAACCTTCCGGAGGATTCCACCATGGCCCAGTACCAACCCGGTCACGTTCATATCGAGCGCACCGCGCTGAACACCAACGACCACAGCTACGACCTGAACATCAATTACGAAGTGGCCCAGGACCCCAAGGAAGGCAGAGGCATCGAGTTCCGCCTGCATGGCAGCATCGAGGGCAAGCCGGTTGACGAGAAGTTCTTCCTGGCCAAAGACCAGGTGCTGCCCAGCTTCCTCAGCGTCACCACGCGCAAGGCCCAGGCCTACCTGAAGCCGCCGAAGAAATTCGAGACCCTGGGCTCGCCGCACAAGCTGTACGACGCAATGTTCGAAGACATTCGCGCGAAGCTGGATGTGAAGTCGGGCGACCCGATCAAGCCTGAACACCTGGAATAGCCGAATTCATCGCGGGGCAAGCCCGCTCCCACAGGGATTGCACCATCCTCAAGGGCAGCGCTGTAATTGTGGGAGCTGGTTTACCAGCGATGAGGCCCGTACAGGCAACACCGGACAGTTGCTCTACGTTGCCTACCGTGGGAGCGGGCTTGCCCCGCGATAGGCTTCATACGATCACCAAGGCATACTGTCGCCCTCCCCCGGCCACAACTGCCCGCCCCATGCGCATCCACGTCAGCTTCATCGACCGCGTCGGCATCACCCAGGAAGTCCTGGCCCTGCTCGGTGCCCGCAACCTCAACCTCGATGCCGTGGAGATGGTCCCGCCGAACGTCTACATCGACGCCCCGACCCTCAGCCCCGCCGTGCTCGAAGAACTGCACGACGCCCTGTTCGAGGTGCGTGGCGTGCAGTCGGTGGAAGTGGTCGACATCCTCCCCGGCCAACGCCGCCACCTGCAGCTCGATGCCCTGCTCGCCGCCATGAGCGACCCGGTGCTGGCCGTGGACAGCGCCGGCAAAGTGCTGCTGGCCAACCCGGCGCTGATCGCCTTGTGCGGGCGCGAGTCGGCCGGGCGCTCCCTGGCCGAGCTGTTCGGCGACCCCGACCTGCTCCAGGCCCTGCTGGACAACAATTTCCACCTGCCCATGCGCGAGATGCAGCTCAATGGCCAGAGCCTGCTGCTCGACGCCACGCCGATCACCAATGCCGGCGGGCTGCTCACCCTGTACCCGCCCAACCGCATGGGCGAGCGCCTGTCGGCGCTGCACCACGACCACGCCGAAGGCTTCGACGCCATGCTCGGCGACTCGCCGGCCATTCGCACTCTCAAGGCCCGCGCCCTGCGCGTGGCGGCCCTCGACGCGCCCTTGCTGGTGCACGGCGAAACCGGCACCGGCAAAGAGCTGGTGGCCCGCGCCTGCCATGCCATCAGCAGCCGCCATGCCGCGCCCTTCCTGGCCCTCAACTGCGCCGCCCTGCCCGAGAGCCTGGCCGAGAGCGAGCTGTTCGGCTATGCCCCGGGCGCCTTCACCGGCGCCCAGCGCGGCGGCAAGCCGGGGCTGATGGAGCTGGCCAACCAGGGCACGGTGTTCCTCGACGAGATCGGCGAGATGTCGCCCTACCTGCAGGCCAAGCTGCTGCGCTTTCTCAGCGATGGCAGCTTCCGCCGGGTCGGTGGCGACCGCGAAGTGAAGGTGGACGTGCGCATCATCAGCGCCACCCACCGCAACCTCGAGCAGATGGTCAGCGAGGGCAGCTTCCGCGAAGACCTGTTCTACCGCCTCAACGTACTCAACCTGCAAGTGCCGCCGCTGCGCGAGCGCGGCCAGGACATCCTGCTGCTGGCGCACTACTTCATGCAGCAGGCCTGCACCCAGATCCAGCGGCCACAGTGCCGGCTGGCACCTGCCACCCATGCGGCGCTGCTGGCCAACCCTTGGCCGGGCAATGTGCGCCAGCTGCAGAACGTGATCTTCCGCGCAGCGGCCATCTGCGAAAGCAACGTGGTGGATATCGGCGACCTGGACATCGCCGGCACCTCCGTGGCGCGTGGGCAGGACGGCGAAGTGGCGAGCCTGGACCAGGCCGTCGGCGATTTCGAGCGGGAGCTGTTGCAGCGCTTGTATGCCAGCTATCCCTCGACGCGGCAGCTGGCCGGGCGCTTGCAGACTTCGCATACCGCGATTGCCCAGCGGTTGCGCAAGTACGGGATTCCAAGCAAGGCCTGATGCAGCTTCGCGGGGCAAGCCCGCTCCCACAGCATCACCCTTGCCGCCACGCCCGATGTGAATCCTGTGGGAGCGGGCTTGCCCCGCGAAAGGGCCGGCCAACCCTCCGCGTAGCAAAATCATTACACCGTATCGTTTTCGCTACACACTCATCCGGATGCGTCTATGCAAGGGTTTGATCCCACTACGCTTTTGAATCGCTCCCTTCCTGTATCGATTTCATTCCACAAGAATGAAAAACCAGCCTCAGATTTATCTTAACCTCATGATTTATAAGCATTTTTTGTGACTGGCCGCATTATTGCTTAGGGAATTCCAACCTTAAGAGCGCGGGTCTACCGCGCCCAACGCCCCTGCTTCCCGAGGAATTCCCATGAGCGAGTTGCGTTTCACCGAAGATCACGAATGGCTGCGCGTCGAAACTGACGGCAGCGTCACCGTGGGCATCACCGCCTACGCCCAGAACGCCCTTGGCGATGTGGTCTACGTGCAACTGCCGGAACTGCAGCAGTACGACAAAGGCGCCGAAGCCTCCACCGTGGAATCGGTCAAGGCAGCCAGCGGCGTGTACATGCCCCTGAGCGGTGAAGTGGTCGCGGTCAACGAAGGCCTCAACGACCAACCCGAACTGGTCAACGAAGACCCGCTGGGCGAAGGCTGGTTCTTCCGCTTCATCCCCGCCGACATGAACGAAGTGGCCGCCCTGCTCGACCAGGACGCCTACGACCGCCTGCTCAAAGCCAACGACGACGCCTGAGGAACCTGCAATGACCATCAACCTCGGCACCGCCAACGAATTCATCGCCCGTCACATCGGCCCACGCGCCGCTGACGAGCAGGCCATGCTCGCCACCCTCGGTTTCGATTCGCTGGAAGCCATGACCGCTGCAGTCATCCCCGACAGCATCAAGGGCACCAGCGTGCTGGGCAGCGAAGACGGCCAGAGCGAGGCCGATGCCCTCGCCGCGCTGAAAGCCATCGCCGCCAAGAACCAACTGTTCAAGAGCTACATCGGCCAGGGCTACTACAACACTCACACCCCGGCGCCGATCCTGCGCAACCTCCTGGAAAACCCGGCCTGGTACACCGCCTACACCCCCTACCAGCCAGAAATTTCCCAGGGCCGCCTGGAAGCGCTGCTGAACTTCCAGACCCTGATCAGCGACCTGACCGGCCTGCCGATCGCCAACGCCTCCCTGCTCGACGAAGCCACCGCCGCCGCCGAGGCCATGACCTTCTGCAAGCGCCTGTCGAAGAACAAGGCCAGCCATGCCTTCTTCGCCTCCGTGCACTGCCACCCGCAAACCCTCGACGTGCTGCGCACCCGTGCCGAACCGCTGGGTATCGAGGTGGTGGTGGGCGACGAGCGTGAGCTCAAAGACGCCAGCGCCTACTTCGGCGCCCTGCTGCAGTACCCGGCCAGCAACGGTGACGTGTTCGACTACCGCGCCGTGGTGCAGCAGTTCCACGCCGCCGGCGCCCTGGTGGCCGTGGCCGCCGACCTGCTGGCCCTGACCCTGCTGACCCCGCCCGGCGAATTCGAGGCCGACGTGGCCATCGGCAGCGCCCAACGCTTCGGCGTGCCGCTGGGCTTCGGTGGCCCGCACGCGGCCTACTTCGCCACCCGCGACGCGTTCAAGCGCGACATGCCGGGCCGCCTGGTCGGCGTGTCGATCGACCGCTTCGGCAAGAGCGCCCTGCGCCTGGCCATGCAGACCCGCGAGCAGCACATCCGCCGCGAGAAGGCCACCAGCAACATCTGCACCGCCCAGGTACTGCTGGCCAACATTGCCAGCATGTACGCCGTCTACCACGGCCCGGCCGGCCTCAAGCAAATCGCCGAACGTACCCACGCCCTGACCGCGATCCTGGCCATCGGCCTGGTGAAGCTGGGCGTGAAAGTGGTCACCCGCGAGTTCTTCGATACCGTCACGCTGAATACTGGCAGCGCTACCGCCGCCCTGCACGACAAGGCCCGCGCCCAAGGCGTCAACCTGCGCCAGATCGACGCCGAGCACCTGGGCCTGTCACTGGACGAAACCAGCAGCCAGGCCGATGTCGAAGCCCTGTGGCAACTGTTCGCCGACGGCCAGGCCGCCCCGGACTTCGCCACCCTGGCCCCGACCATCGTCGGCCGCCT
Organism: Pseudomonas sp. EMN2; assembly: GCF_009650555.1. Classification (NCBI taxonomy): domain Bacteria; kingdom Pseudomonadati; phylum Pseudomonadota; class Gammaproteobacteria; order Pseudomonadales; family Pseudomonadaceae; genus Pseudomonas; species Pseudomonas sp. EMN2. Next base: position 3,568 of record NZ_VZZR01000102.1, on the reverse strand, counting down.
GCCGAGCGCCCTGCTGCGTCAGTCCGCGATCCTCGAGCACCCGGTATTCAATCGCTACCACAGCGAAACCGAGCTGATGCGTTACCTGCGCCGCCTGGCCGACAAGGACCTGGCGCTGGACCGCACCATGATCCCGCTGGGCTCGTGCACCATGAAGCTCAACGCCGCCAGCGAGATGATCCCGGTGACCTGGGCCGAGTTCGGCAACCTGCACCCGTTCGCCCCGGCCGCGCAAAGCCAGGGCTACCTGCAGATGACCACCGAGCTCGAAGCCATGCTCTGCGCGGCCACCGGCTACGACGCCGTATCGCTGCAGCCCAACGCCGGCTCGCAAGGTGAATACGCAGGCCTGCTGGCGATCCGCGCCTACCACCGCAGCCGTGGCGACAGCCATCGCGATATCTGCCTGATCCCGTCCTCGGCCCACGGCACCAACCCGGCCACCGCCCACATGGCCGGCATGCGCGTGGTGGTGACCGCCTGTGACGCTCGCGGCAACGTCGACATCGACGACCTGCGCGCCAAGGCCCTCGAGCACCGCGAACGCCTGGCCGCGATCATGATCACCTACCCGTCGACCCACGGCGTGTTCGAAGAGGCCATCGGCGAGATCTGCGCGATCATCCACGACAACGGCGGCCAGGTGTACATCGACGGCGCCAACATGAACGCCATGGTCGGCCTGTGCGCTCCGGGCAAGTTCGGCGGCGACGTGTCACACCTGAACCTGCACAAGACCTTCTGCATCCCCCACGGCGGCGGCGGCCCGGGCGTTGGCCCGATCGGTGTCAAGTCGCACCTGGCGCCGTTCCTGCCGGGCCACGCCCAGTTGGAAAACACCGCTGGCGCGGTATGCGCCGCACCGTTCGGCAGCGCAAGCATCCTGCCGATCACCTGGATGTACATTCGCATGATGGGCGGTGCCGGGCTCAAGCGCGCTTCGCAGATGGCGATCCTCAACGCCAACTACATCGCCCGTCGCCTGGAAGAGCACTATCCTGTGCTGTACACCGGCGGCAACGGCCTGGTGGCGCATGAGTGCATCCTCGACCTGCGCCCGCTCAAGGACACCAGCGGCATCAGCGTCGACGACGTGGCCAAGCGCCTGATCGACTTTGGCTTCCATGCACCGACCATGTCGTTCCCGGTGGCGGGCACGCTGATGATCGAGCCGACCGAAAGCGAATCGAAAGAGGAACTGGACCGCTTCTGCAACGCCATGATCCAGATCCGCGAAGAGATCCGCGCCGTGGAGAACGGCAACCTGGACAAGGACGACAACCCGCTGAAGAACGCCCCGCACACTGCGGCGGAGCTGGCTGGCGAGTGGACCCACGGCTACAGCCGCGAGCAGGCGGTCTACCCGCTGCCGAGCCTGGTGGAAAGCAAGTACTGGCCACCGGTCGGCCGCGTCGACAACGTGTTCGGCGACCGCAATCTGGTCTGCGCCTGCCCGTCGATCGAGAGCTATCAGGACGTCTGATAGCACTCGGGTCGACAGCGCGCCCTGTGGGAGCGGGTTCACCCGCGAATGCGATAGTGGTTTCACCGACGTATTCGCGGGTAAACCCGCTCCCACAGGTTCACCGTCAACCTGTAGAGCCGGTTAGGAGGTCAGCATGTCCCTGAGCGTCTTCGACCTGTTCAAGATCGGCATCGGCCCCTCCAGCTCGCACACCGTCGGCCCGATGCGCGCCGCCGCGCGCTTTGCCGAAGGCCTGCGCCGTGACGGCCTGCTGGCCAGCACGGTCAGCGTCAAGGCCGAGCTGTATGGCTCGCTCGGCGCCACCGGCAAGGGCCACGGCAGCGACAAGGCCGTGCTCCTCGGGCTCGAAGGCGAGCACCCGGACACCGTCGATACCGAAAGCATCCCCGCCCGCCTGCAGGCGATCCGCGACAGCGGCCACCTGCGCCTGCTTGGCGAGCACGAGATCGAATTCGTCGAAAAACAGCACCTGGCGATGATCCGCAAGCCGCTGGCCTACCACCCCAACGGCATGATCTTCCGTGCCTTCGATGCGGCCGGGTTGCAGATCCGCAGCCGTGAGTACTACTCGGTGGGTGGCGGTTTCGTGGTCGATGAAGAGGCCGCCGGCCACGACCGCATCGTCGAGGACAGCACCGTGCTGCCCTACCCGTTCAAGACCGGCAAGCAATTGCTCGGGCATTGCGCCGCGCAACAGTTTTCGTTCAGCCAGGTGATGCTGGCCAACGAAGCGGCATGGCGCCCCGAGGCCGAAACCCGCGCCGGGCTGTTGCGCATCTGGCAGGTGATGCAGGACTGCGTCGAGGCCGGTTGCCGCCACGAGGGCATCCTGCCCGGCGGGCTGAAGGTCAAGCGCCGCGCGCCGGCGTTGTACCGCCAGCTCAGCCAGCACCCGGAAGCCAGCCTGCGCGATGCCCTGTCGGTGCTCGACTGGGTCAACCTGTACGCCCTGGCGGTGAACGAGGAGAACGCCCACGGTGGGCGCGTGGTCACGGCGCCGACCAATGGCGCGGCCGGCATCGTGCCCGCGGTGCTGCACTACTACATGCGCTTCGTCCCCGGCGCCAACGAGGATGGGGTGGTGCGTTTTCTGCTCACCGCAGCAGCGATCGGCATTCTCTACAAGGAGAACGCGTCGATTTCCGGCGCCGAGGTGGGCTGCCAGGGCGAGGTCGGCGTGGCCTGCTCGATGGCCGCCGGGGCCTTGTGCGAGGTGATGGGGGGAACCCCGCAGCAGGTGGAGAACGCCGCCGAGATCGGCATGGAACACAACCTGGGCCTGACCTGCGACCCCATCGGCGGGCTGGTCCAGGTGCCCTGCATCGAGCGCAACGCCATGGGCTCGGTGAAGGCGATCAATGCGGTGCGCATGGCCCTGCGCGGCGATGGGCAACACTACGTCTCGCTCGACAAGGTCATCCGCACCATGCGCCAGACCGGCGCCGACATGAAAAGCAAATACAAGGAGACCGCCCGCGGCGGTCTGGCCGTCAACATCATCGAATGTTGACCCGAACAAAAACCAAGGAGTCACCGATGTCCGAAACACTGCTCAAGACCCCGCTGCACGCCCTGCATCTCGAACTGGGCGCACGCATGGTGCCGTTCGCCGGCTATGACATGCCGGTGCAGTACCCGCTGGGGGTGCTCAAGGAGCACCTGCACACCCGCGAGCAGGCCGGCCTGTTCGACGTCTCGCACATGGGCCAGATCGTCCTGCGCGGCAGCGATGCGGCCCGCGCGCTGGAAACCCTGGTGCCGGTGGACATCATCGACCTGCCGGTGGGCATGCAACGCTATGCCATGTTCACCAACGAACAAGGCGGCATTCTGGATGACCTGATGGTCGCCAACCTGGGTGACGACACCCTGTTCCTGGTGGTCAACGCCGCCTGCAAGGACCAGGACCTGGCCCACCTGCGCCAGCACATCGGCGCGCAGTGCGAGACTCAACCACTGTTCGAGGAACGTGCGCTGCTGGCCCTGCAAGGCCCGGCGGCGGTCAAGGTGCTGGAGCGCCTGGCGCCGGAAGTGGCCGGCATGACCTTCATGCAGTTCCGCCCGGTTACCTTGCTGGGCAGC
>NZ_VZZR01000101.1:0-24833 GCF_009650555.1 Pseudomonas sp. EMN2 | reverse complement strand
AAACTGAACGGCCTGAGCCCTGTCGAGTACAGGGCCCAGGCCGCCAGCTAATCTGTCCAACTTTTTGGGGGCAGTCCAATGACCGCGTCGACCCAAGCCATGCGCGATTCTGGGAGCAACGGTCTTGTACCGCAGCTCCCACAGGGTCAGCGCATGACCCAGGCCTATGCAATCGGGGTGGGAGCCGGCTTGCCGGCGATGGGGCGCAAAGCGGCCCCTGGTTTTCAGCGATAACCTTGCTCGCCCAGCCACCGCCGCACCATGGCCTGCGACTCCCCGGCCAGCACCTGCTCCAGCTCGAGCCCAGCGCGCAGGCCACGCACCACAGGCGCCAGCTCAACCCCTTGCAGGTGCCACACCCCCAACGGCTGGTCTGCCGTCACCACCACCTCGGCCTCCTCCACGAAATCATCACGCAACACCGGGCGACGCTCCACCGTCACCGCGCTCCAGGCGGCCTGGGCATGGATCGGCTGCGCATCCGGCCACGTGCGGCGCGCAGCCCAGAACGCGCCGGTCGCCCGCGCCTGCTCCTGGGCATAGAAATCCCGGCCAATACGGGCAAAGCGCAGGAACAGCTGCTCGATACGGTCCTGATGAAAACGTTGCGCCAGAGCAGCGCTCTCAGGCCGTTGCAACAACGTATTGATCACCACCGGCGCCTGCAACGCCGACGACAACGACTGGAAAATCCCATTACCCGACAGCGGGTCTACCGCCATCGCCGCATCCCCCACCCGCAGCCAGTCATCGCCTGCGCAGGCGCCGGCCAGGATCGCCGTGCTGCTGCGGGCATGCACCTGCGCGGGGGCGAAGGCCTGTTCATCGAACAGCGCCAGTACCTGCGCCGAACCACGCCGGCGTTCAGCGCAATACTCCGCCAGCTGCGCCTTGCCCGGCAGGCTGGTGGCAGCGGCATCCAGCGTCACTTGCCAGTAGCAACGGCCATCGGCCAGCCGCGCCATCCACGCCCAGCCATCGTCCAGGCTCTCCACGGCCGAGGCCGCTGGCCCCGGTTTACCCTGCCAGAGGTTCAGCAGGCTGACTGTCTCCGGCCCGCGCAGGCGCCCTTCGGCCAACGGCGCCTGGCGGCCACGGGCCTCGACCAGAAAGTCGCCCTGCACCACCTGGCCATCGTCCAGGCGCACCCGGTGGCCGCCATCGCGCAGCACCTCGCGCACCCGGCCTTCGAGCAGCTCGACCCCGGCCCGACGCAGGTCGTCACGCAACGCCCGGTCGAATCGCTGACGGTCGAGCAAGCACTCCTGGTTCAGGCGCAGCTGTTCGCCATTCCAGTGCACCTGCCGCTCGGCGGGGGTGGTGGCCTGCGCCAGTGCGGCGCCTAGCCCGGCATGCTGCAACCCGTCGAGCACGCGCTGGGAAACCCCTTCGATGGCGGCGAAGCGGCGCCAGTCGCTGACCACGGTCACGGCGTACCCCAGGCGGCGCAGCCCCAGGGCCGTGGCGGCGCCGGCAGGGCCCGCACCGAGTACGACAATGCGCGCGTCAGCCATCAGCCTGCCCCTTACGCTCCGGGCCCGTGTAAGCCGCGTGGTGCTTGAGCCAGTGAACCAACGCCATGTGCTCCAGCTCGGGCCGGTTGCGCAAGACGGCAGCAACCCGACCGCTGAACGCGCCACAGGCCAGGCTGGCGCCCGCCCCGCCGGTCGTGCCGACATGGGCGCCGAAGTCGGCCTGGGCGGTGCCCAGCCATGACCACTCACCCGGCGCGCAGCGGGCATCACCCGTTACCCGGATCACCCCCGGGTAACTTGCCGGATATACCGGTTCGCCCCGCGCCGGGCTTGCGGCACACAGCAGCACCCCGGCGGCCTGGGCTTCGGCGCAGGCCTGGCGCAGCACCGGGCGGTCCTGGTGCAGGCCCAGGCTCAGGTTGATCACAGCAGCGCCCTGCTCCACCAGCCACAGCAGCGCGGCAGCCACTTGCAGGGCGCTGGTGCTCCACTGGCGGTCGAACACCTGGGCCAGCAGCAGCGGCATGGCACCTGCCTCAGCGCGAATACGCTCGAGCACGGCGCTGCCATGGCCAAGGGCATCGGGCAGTGCCTCGCCTTCCTGCAACACGCCGTCCGCCAGCCAGAAGCGCCGGGCATCGAGCAGCATGGCGGCCTGCCCGAGCGAGCAGCCGCTGTCGATCAGGCCAACGCGCAGTTCACTGGTCATGCCCGGCCGGCTCCTTGATGCGCAACAGGCCGTCGCTCAAGTGCAGGTGCACATCGGCATCGGCCAAGGTCGAGGCGCGGTGGCTGATCAGAATGCGCGTGCGCCCGGCAAACAACTGGTCGATGGCGGCGATCACTTCGCGCTCGGTGGCCTCGTCCACTGCCGAGGTGGCCTCGTCGAGCACCAGGATCGCCGGTTGCTGCAGCAGCGCCCGGGCGATGGCGATACGTTGCTTCTGGCCGCCGGACAACTGCTGGCCACGCTCGCCGAGCATCCCGTCCAGGCCCAGCGGCAGGCTGCCGACCAAACCGTCCAGGCGGGTCAGCCGCACCACTGCTTCCAGCTGTTCACGGGTCGCTTCGGGCGTGCTGTAGGCGAGGTTCTGCGCCAGGGTGCCACGGAACAGCACAATGTCCTGGCTGACCACCGCGATACGCCGGCGCAAGGCCTGCAAATCGAGTTGGCGCAGGTCGATGCCATCGAGCAGGATGCGCCCGGCATCGGGGTCGTAGAAGCGCTGCAGCAGGTCGATCAGGGTCGATTTGCCGACGCCGGAGGCGCCGCTGATAGCGACCTTGAGCCCGCCAGGCAGGCTGGCATCGACGCCGCGCAGCACCCCGCCCTGGCGCTCATCGTGGGCAAAGTGCACCGCCTCCAGGCGCAATTCGCCGGGCCCGTCGGCGATGGGCAGCGGCGCTTCGGCGGGCTGGACCGCAACAAGCTCGCGCTTGAGTTCCATCACCCGCCCCAGGCTCACGGCCATGCGCTGCACCGCCACGTACAGCCCCAGCAGGCTCTGCACGGGCCCGACCGCCATGCCCAGGTAGGTGGAAAACGCGATCAGTGCGCCGAGCTGCCAGGTGCCTTGGATCACCCACCAGCCGCCGACCAGGAAGGCACAGGCGCGGCACCACGAAGTCAGGGTACCGGGCACCGCCTGAGTGAAGAATTCGGTCAGCTGTACCTTGAGCAGCTGGCTCATGTAGCCCTGCCCCAGGCCTTCCAGGCGCTCGGCCTCGCGGCGCTGTTGGCCGGCGGCCTGGATGAACTTCATCGCCGGCAGGGTCTCGACCAGGAACGACGACACGTCCGCCGAGCGCTCGCGCAGGCTGCGCACCTCGCGCTCGACCTTGCGCCGCATCCAGCGCAGCCACAGCACTTCCAGTGGGATGAGCAGCGCCAGCAGCAGCGACAGTTGCCAGGACAGCAGCAACATCAGAGCCAGCGCGCCGACCAAGCCAATTACCGCCGACACCGCCGAGAACAGCGAATCCACGGCAAAGCGCTGGATCTCGGCAACGTCGCCGTCCAGCCGCGAAAGGATATCGCCGGTGCGCCGCCGCCCGTAGAAGGTCGGCGACAGCTGCTGCAGGTGCCGGTACAGGTCATCGCGCAGGGCGAACAGGATGCGCCCGGACAGCCGCGTGTGCAGGTAGCGGTTCACCCCCGCCAGCACGGTGCCGAGCAGGCCGACGCCGATCATGATTGCAGCCATGTGCCAGAGGGTCTGGTAATCCTTGGCCAGCAGGCCCTCGTCGATCAGGGTCTTGACCAGCCAGGGTTGCGCCAGGGCCAGCAACGAAGCGCCCAGCGACAACCCCAGCAATACGCCGATGGCGCGCCGCTGCGGGCGCACGAAGCCGTACAGCCAGGCCAGGGCCTGGCGCATCAGCAGCGGGTCACTCGATTCGATCAAGCGTGAGAACAGTCCGCCCATGGTTCAGCCGCGCAACTGTTTGAGTTTGCGGTACAGGGTGGCGCGGCTGATGCCCAGCGCCTCGGCCGCCGCCGAGACATTGCCCTGGTGGCGGGCCAGGGCGCCGCGGATCAGCTCCATTTCGTTGTCGCGCAGGCTGCCGGAGGGCGCCGTGCCGCTGGCCAGCTCGTCGAGCAGGCAGTCGGTGAGGTGGTCGAGGGTCAGCACCTGCTCGCCGTCCTCGCGCATGGCCAGGGCGGTGCGCAGCACCATCTCCAGCTGGCGGATGTTGCCCGGCCAGTCGAAGCCTTCGAGCAGGCCGGCCAGCGCCGGGTCGAGGCTCACGCCACGGGCGCCGAACTTGCCCAGCAGGGTTTCGATGATGCTGGCCAGGTCGTCGCGCTCGCGCAGCGCCGGCAGGCGCAGGGACACGCCATTGACCCGGTAGTACAGGTCTTCGCGAAAATGCTGCTCGCTGACCAGGCGCTTGAGGTCGCGGTGGGTGGCGCAGATCAAGGCCACGTCGATCTCCTGCTCGTCACCCGCGCCCAACGGCGCCACCCGGCGCTCTTGCAGCACGCGCAGCAGGCGTGCCTGCAGGGCCAGCGGCATATCGCCGATCTCGTCGAGGAACAGCGTGCCGCCGTGGGCCTGCATCAGTCGCCCGACCATGCCGCCACGGCGCGAACCTGTGAAGGCGCCTTCGCGGTAGCCGAACAGCTCCGACTCGATCAGCCCCTCGGGGATCGCCGCGCAGTTGACCGCGATGAAGGCTTTGTCGCCACGCGGGCTGGCCTGGTGCAGCGCCCGGGCGATGACTTCCTTGCCGGTACCGGTTTCGCCCAGCAACAGCACCGGCAAGCCATTGGCCAGGCCCTGGCGGGCCATGCGCAGGCCACGGGCCAGGCGCGCATCACCGCCGGCCAGCGTTTCCAGGGCCTGGGCCCTGGCCGGTTCTGCTGGCCTGGCGTTCGCCGTGGCGCCGTTGAGCTTGGCGTGGCGCGGCAGCTGCACGGCGCGGAAGAAGAAATCGCCCTTGGCGGTTTGCACGCTGCTGACGCCGCCTTGCCACAGGCGGGAGATGAAAGCTGGCGAACGCTCGCCGAGCAAGTCGCTGCAGCGCCTGCCAAGCAGCGCTTGCCGGCTCAGCTGGAGCAATTGGCAGGCATTGTCGTTGGCGGCCAGCACTTCGCCGTCCAGGCTCAGGGCCAGCAGCCCCTGCCAGGCGCTGGCCAGGTATTGCGGGCGGCTGTGAAACGCCAGCACAAGGTGCTCGGGGTGGCACAGGCCGAACAGACGGCTCTCGATGTTGCCGGCGGCAAGCATCAGCGCGGTGAGGCTGTCCTGAGGCTGGGCCATGACCCCTTCGCGAGTCACGTCGAGCACGCCGATCACTTCGCCACGGGGGTCGCGCAGCGGTACCGAGGTACAGGAAAACGGGCTGAGGCGGTCGAGGTAGTGTTCGCCGCAGTTGATCAGGGTGGGCTGGCCTTCGACCACGGCCGTGCCGATGGCGTTGGTCCCGCGCAGCGCCTCGCTCCAGCAGCTGCCGGGGTGCAGGTCGCGCAGGCCCTCGCGTTCCAGCGCATGCTTCTGTCCTTCGATGGCCAGCACGTTGGCCTGGGCGTCGCCGAGAATGACGATGCCGCTCTGGCCCTGGCGGCGTACCAGGTAGTCCAGCTCGGGGGTGACCGCGTCGATCAGCAGCCGGTTGTGCTCGAGCAGCGCGCGCAGGTCGAGGCCATGGCGAATGCCCAGGCCTACCTGCTCGCCCTGCAGGCAGTCCAGGCCATGGCTCAGGCTGCGCCGCCAGGAGGCGTCGATTTCGTCACGCAGCATCCCCGAGGGCAGTTCGCCCTCGTTGGCCAGTTTCAGGCGGACCAGGCGGGATTGTTGCAGCGGGTCATGGGCGTTTGTTGTGAGTGATTGTCGCGCCATTGCGTGCTCCAGCTGTGCCCCGGCAAGGCGGGGCATCGGGCATCGGAATTTTCGGCAGTGTGCGTCAGAATTCTTCGGCCGTCATCAGGGGAGCAGGCAAAAAGGGGCTTGGGGTGGCGAGGTTGTGGCGTTTTCAAGGGGGATTGCAGGTGGGATCGCATGTGGGCCACCAGGTGCAGGGCGATAGAATTGCAGCGCCTATCAGATCGAGCGCCGCCCGCGCGGCGCTTCGCGGGTGAACCCGCTCCCACAGTTCATTTCGGGCCAGTCTCTCCTGTGCCATAAACTGGTCCGCTTTGTTGGTACGACGCAGTTTTGAGGTGGGCTTCACCCGACTTGAGACATGCACCAAGGCGGGCAGCGGTACCCTCACAGGCATAATTGGCCCGAAACAAACTGTGGGAGCGGGTTCACCCGCGAAGCGCCGCACGGGCGGCGCTCGATCTCATGGGCGCTGCAAAAACATCGGCAGGCACCTATCAGCCTCTACTCAATCCCCAAGCCCCTAAAACGCCGCCTTGAAGATCGCCTCGATCTCCGCCTGGCTGGCCACCCGCGGATTAGTCAGCCCGCAAGCATCCTTCAGCGCATTGGCCGCCAGCACCGGCACATCCTCGACCTTCGCCCCCAGCTCCGCGAGCCCGGCCGGAATGCCGATCACCGCCGCCAGGTGCTCAATGGCAGAAATCGCCGCTCCAGCCCCCTGCTCCGCCTCCAACCCACACACCTTCACACCCATGGCCTTGGCCACGTCACGCAAACGCGCAGCGCTGGTCTTGGCATTGAAACGCTGCACATGGGGCAACAGCACGGCGTTGCACACCCCATGAGGCAAGTCGTAGTACCCGCCCAACTGGTGCGCCATGGCATGCACGTAGCCCAGGGACGCATTGTTGAAGGCCATGCCGGCAAGGAACTGGGCGTAAGCCATGTTCTCCCGGGCTTGCAGGTCGCTGCCGTCGGCCACCGCCTGGCGCAGGTTGTCGCTGATCAGGCTGATGGCCTTGAGCGCGCAGGCGTCGGTGATCGGCGTGGCGGCAGTCGACACATAGGCTTCGATGGCGTGGGTCAGCGCGTCCATGCCGGTGGCGGCGGTCAGCGACTTGGGCATGCCGACCATCAGCGCCGGGTCATTGACCGACAGAATGGGCGTGACGTTGCGGTCGACGATGGCCATTTTCACGTGGCGCGCCTCGTCGGTGATGATGCAGAAACGGGTCATTTCGCTGGCGGTGCCGGCGGTGGTGTTGATGGCGATCAGCGGCAGTTGCGGCTTGCTCGAGCGGTCCACCCCTTCGTAGTCGCTGATATGCCCGCCGTTGGTGGCGCACAGCGCAATGCCCTTGGCGCAGTCATGGGGCGAACCACCGCCAAGCGAGACCACGCAGTCGCAACGCTCGCGCTGCAGCACGGCCAGGCCGGCCTCGACGTTGGCGATGCTCGGGTTGGGCTTGGCGCCGTCGAACACCACCGCGTCGATATCGCGCATGGCCAGCAGCCCGGCGATGCGTTCGGCAACGCCGGCGCGGGCCAGGCCCTGGTCGGTCACGATCAGCGCCTTGCGCAGGCCGTAGCCGGCGATGGCGGCCATGGCTTCGTCCAGGCAGTCGATGCCCATGATGTTCACGGCAGGGATGAAGAAGGTGCTGCTCATGGCCGAGTCCTCTCAAGCTTTCGTTAGAGCTTGAGCATCCACCTGAAGCAGTGGCCGGGTGTTGATCCAGGGCAACTAGGGTGCGCGAACGAGCTTCAGCGGATCTGATGCTTGTGCAGCAGCCGATAGAAGGTCGGCCGGGAGATCCCCAACACCTTGGCCGCGATGCTGAGGTTGTCACTGTGCCGGTTGAGCACGTCGCACAGGGCCTGGCGTTCGGCGCGGTGCTTGTAGTCCTCCAGCGTGCCCAACAGCGCTTCCTGCTCGACCTGGTCGTGCAGGCCCAGGTCCGGGGCTTCGATCTGCCGCCCTTCGGCCAGCACCAGGCCACGGCGCACGCGGTTGGCCAGTTCACGCACGTTGCCTGGCCAGTCGTGGCGGCCCATGGCCGCCAGCGCGCCGTCGCTGAAGGAACGCGGCCGGCGGCCGGTCTCCAGGCTGTAGAAACGGGCGAAATGGCTGGCCAGCATCGACAGGTCGCCATGCCGGTCGCGCAGCGGCGCGGTCACCACCTGCAGCACGTTGAGCCGGTAATACAGGTCTTCACGGAAGCGGCCGAGGGCGATGGCCTTTTCCAGGTCGACGTGGGTCGCCGCCAGCACCCGCACATCCACGGCGATCGGCTGCGTGCTGCCGACCCGCTCGATGTGCCGTTCCTGCAGAAAGCGCAGCAGGTTGGCCTGCAGCTCCAGCGGCAGGTCGCCGATCTCGTCGAGGAACAGGGTGCCGCCATTGGCCGCTTCGATGCGCCCCACCTTGCGCTGGTGGGCCCCGGTGAATGCGCCCTTCTCGTGGCCGAACAGCTCGGACTGGATCAGGTGTTCGGGAATCGCGCCGCAGTTGATGGCGACGAACGGCTGGTCATGGCGCTGCGACAGGCGGTGCAGGGTGCGCGCCACCAGTTCCTTGCCGGTACCGCTCTCGCCACGGATCAGCACCGGCGATTCGGTGGGTGCAAGCTTGCCAAGCAGTTTGCGCAGTTCGCGGATTGGCCGGCTCTCCCCCAGCAGTTCGTGCTCGGGCTCGGCCTCACCGTCGCGCACCGCGCCACGGCCACGCAGGCGCGCCATGCCGAAGGCGCGGCCGAGGGTGACCTGCACCCGCGACACGTCGAACGGCAAGGTGTGGAAGTCGAAGAACCATTCGCAGACGAAATCGCCGACATTCTGCATGCGCAGCTCTTCGGCGCTGAGCACGGCAATCCATTCGGTATTGCTGCGCTTGATCATGTCCTTGACCGCGTCGGGGTGACGCAGGTGCGAGGCCTGCAGGCGCAGCAGGCCGACATCGCAGGGGTGCTCCAGGGCAACGTCCAGGCTGCAGCTGCGCACATCCCAGCCGACGCCGCGCAGGCCCGGCAACAATCGATGACAATCGTCGCAGGGATCGACGATCAGCAAGCGACGTTGGGCGGCAGGCTCGAGCATGACCATTCCTTGGCGCCGGAATAGGGTTTTTTATCTATAAACAGTAAGTTGCGACGCCAAAAGTAACAGTAGCAATGAACTTGACAGCCCCCACTACCGTTGGTCAGCCCGATTCGCCCGTGTTTGAGCCGCCCGGGAATTTTCGTATTTTATTGACGTCACAGACGGCACGCAGAAATACCTTGCAATGCGTGCAGATAAAAAAATTCTTCGATTGTGTGACTCATCCCCTGATCTGGAGCATCAGTACGATTAACACCGCGCTGTAACCTGTACCGGAATAACACCGCGGAAACACTTTTCGCTGTTTGGGACCATAGAGAGACCGAACCCATGAACGCCCCGCTCCGTGTCAACGAAGCACTGCTGATTGCCGACCACGCCTTCGAACCCTTCCAGTGCGTCGCCTGGGATGCACCCAACGGTACCGGCGAACTAAGCCTGGCAGTGATCGACCGGACCAGCGCCCGCATCGGCGCCAAGCAAGTCTCTTCGCGGGTTTATTCGGACCCTCTGCAATGGGCCAGCCTGATCGAGGAAGTGCGTGCCGAACTGTCCCAGAAAGGCTATGACCTGCAACCCTGGTCGATGCCTGAATAAGCACACCACGGCGATTCCTGTGCGTGCCCTGCACGCACAGGTAAAACTTTAAAGTTCCCCTCGCTACAACTTTCGTTCATGCGACATCCCGTCGCAGTTAATCCATTCAATTGACGGTATCGAACTGCTCGATATGCCGATAATCGGCATGAAGTTGTTCGGCAAGTTGCCGTGCGCGGCCCACACGTACCGCAGCCAGTTCCATATCCACCAGCAATGTACTGCACGGTAGCGGTTGCGCTGCCTGCCACCCCTGCAGGCGACCATCGGTCAGCAACAGGCAGCGCTGCACCTCGTTGGGCAGCCGTTTGCCCCGCGCCAGCAACCAGTGCCTTGCCTCTTCAAGGGCCGCAAACAGCGGTGTGCCACCGCCAGCGCCCAGCTGCTGCAGCCAGGGCTGGAGCGCCGCCGAAGCCTTGAGCCCGTGGCGTTGCCACTGCGGTTTGCTGCCACTGGCGGTCAGCAGCGCCAACCGCGCACGCTGCCGGTAGGCCTTGTCGAACACCCCGGCCAGCAGGCCCTTGGCCTGAGCCAGGGCCTGGTGGCGACGGGTGGAGGCCGAAGCATCGACGATCACCAGCCACAGTTCCGGCGCCTGGGCCTGACGCTGCTGCCAGCACAGGTCACGGCGCTGGCGGGGGCGGCCTTTGAGCAGGGTTGGCAGCCAGGCGATGCGGCCATCTTCGGCCGCACGGGCGCGGCCACGGGAAGCACCGTTCAACTGGCCGACGCGGGGTCTGGCATCTGCCGCCTGGGCGTCGCGGCGGCGGATGCTCAGGGCTTTTTTGCCCAGTTCGGCACCTCGCGCCGGGCACCACTGGCCACCGGCTGCGGCGGCAAGGCGCCCCAGTCGCCCTGCCCCTGGGCCTGGCCCGGTGCCTGCGACTGCTCGCCGGCAGCGGGCGGGGTGGCCTGAGGCTGCTCAGATGCCTGCCGACGACGGTGACGCAGGGCAAATTCGGCGACGGCATCCACATCCTGCTCTTCGATGGCCATGTGGCCACGCCAGGCCGCATGGGCGCGGGCGGCGCGCAGCCACACAAGATCAGCGCGCAGGCCATCGACCCCGGCGGCGTAACAGCGTTCGGTGATCCAGGCCAGCGCCTGGTCGTCCAGGGCGATCGCGGCCAGGCGCTCGCGCGCGGCCCGGCAGCGCTCGCGCAACTCCGTCTGGGCACTGGCCCACTGGGCGCAGAACGCTTCGGGGTCGCTGTCGAACGCCAGGCGCCGGCGAATGATCTGCTGGCGCGCCTCGGGTGCCGGCAAGCCGTCGAGGGCGACGTTCAGGCCAAAGCGGTCGAGCAATTGCGGGCGCAGCTCGCCCTCCTCCGGGTTCATGGTGCCGATCAGCACGAAGCGCGCGGCGTGGCGATGGGAAATGCCATCGCGCTCGATGCGGTTGGTGCCGCTGGCGGCCACATCCAGCAGCAGGTCCACTAACGGATCGGGCAGCAGGTTGACCTCGTCCACATACAGCACGCCGCCGTCGGCGTGAGCCAGCACACCCGGGGCGAAACGCGCCTGGCCCTGGCCCAGCGCGGCGTCCAGGTCGAGGGTACCGACCAGTCGCTCCTCGGTGGCGCCGAGCGGCAAGGTGACGAACGGTCCATCGCCCAGCAGGTCGGCCAGGCCACGAGCCAGGGTGCTCTTGGCCATGCCGCGTGGGCCTTCGATCAGTACACCGCCGATCTTCGGGTCGATGGCGGTCAGGCACAGGGCCAGCTTCAGGTCGTCGGCGCCCACCACGGCGGCCAGGGGGAATTGCACGGGTTCGTTCATGTTCAGCAGTCTTCCTCGCCTTCGAGCAACTGTTGCTCGAGGCTCTCGCGGTAGTCGCCCGGATCCTGCCACAGGCCGCGCTGCTGGGCTTCCAGCAGGCGCTCGGTGAGGTCGCGCAGGGCTTCGGGGTTGTGCTCGCGCATGAAATCACGGGTCGCCGGATCGAGCACGTAGGCGTCGGCCAGGCCTTGGTAATGATGGTCGTCGATCAGCCCGGTGGTGGCGTCGAAGGCAAACAGGTTGTCGACCGTCGCCGCCAGCTCGAAGGCACCTTTATAGCCATGGCGTTTGGCGCCGTCGATCCACTTGGGGTTGAGCGCGCGGGCGCGGATCACCCGGTTGAGCTCTTCCTTCAAGGTACGGATACGCGGCCGGTCGGCCTGGCTGTGGTCACCGTGGTAGCTGGCCCGGGTGGTGCCAGCCAGGGTCTCGGCGGCGGCCAGCATGCCGCCCTGGAACTGGTAGTAGTCGTTGGAATCGAGCAGGTCGTGTTCGTGGTTGTCCTGGTTCTGCAGCACCGCCTGCACCTGGCTCAGGCGCTGGGCGAAACGGGCGCGGGCCGGGGTGCCTTCATCGCTGGCGCCGTAAGCGTAGCCGCCGTGATTGAGGTAGACCTCGGCCAGGTCGTCGCGGCTGTGCCACAGGCGCCCGTCGATGGCGTTCTGCACCCCTGCGCCATAGGCGCCGGGCTTGGCGCCGAATACGCGCCAGCCGGCCTGGCGCGCTGCCTGCTCTTCATCCAGGCCGTCAGCGAGCAGCGCCTGACGCTCGGCACGCACGCGGGCGGCCAGCGGGTTGAGGTCATCCGGCTCGTCCAGCGCGGCCACCGCCTGCACCGCCGCATCGAACAGGCGGATCAGGTTGCCGAAGGCATCGCGGAAGAAGCCCGAGACCCGCAGCGTGACATCGACGCGTGGGCGGTCGAGCAGGCTCAGCGGCAAGATCTCGAAGTCGTCGACGCGCTGGCTGCCGGTTGCCCACACCGGGCGCACGCCCATCAGCGCCATGGCCTGGGCAATGTCGTCGCCGCCGGTGCGCATGGTGGCCGTGCCCCACACCGACAGGCCCAACTGGCGCAGGTGGTCGCCGTGGTCCTGCAGGTGGCGCTCGAGAATCAGGTTGGCCGAGGCGAAGCCCAGCCGCCACGCAGTGGTGGTTGGCAGGTTGCGCACATCGACGGTATAGAAGTTGCGCCCGGTGGGCAGCACGTCCAGGCGGCCACGGCTCGGTGCGCCGCTGGGCCCGGCGGGAACGAAACGCCCGGCCAGGGCCGCCAGCAGGCCGTCGATTTCGGCAGCGCCGCAGGCGTCCAGGTTGGGCGCAACCTGCTCGACCAGCGCTTGCAGCACCTCGCGTACCGGTTGCCAGTCAGCTTGCCCTTCAAGTGGGCAGTCGCCTGCCAGCGCTTGTTCGATCAAGGTCAACGCCAGCAGTTCGAGCCGTTCACGGGTATCCCCGGCCGTGCGCCACAGCGCCGCGTCCAGCTGCTGCAGCAGCGCCGGGCGCGGCCCTTGCCAGGCCTGGCCGAGGTCGCAATCGAGAGGGTCGAAACCCAGCCCCAGCGCCCGGGCCAGGGCGCGGATCAGGCTGGCATTGCCGCCCTTGCCGTCGCCGCGCTCCACCCGCAACAGCGCCAGCAGCGTGTCGCTGCGCAGCCGGCCTTGGGGCGACTGGCCGAACACGTGCAGGCCATCGCGGATCTGCGATTCCTTGAGGTCGCACAGGTAGGTGTCCAGCCGCGGCAGCCAGACCGCCGCGTCGTCCAGCTGGCCTTCGAGCTGCAGGTCGCGGTCGATGTGGTTGGCCTTGAGCAGTGCGAGGATGTCGCGCTGCAGCTCCTGGGCACGGCGCGGGTCGAGCAGCTGCGCTTCGTAGTATTCGTCGGCCAACTGCTCCAGCTGGCGCAACGGGCCGTAGGTCTCGGCACGGGTCAGCGGCGGCATCAGGTGGTCGATGATCACCGCCTGGGTGCGCCGTTTGGCCTGGGCGCCCTCGCCCGGGTCGTTGACGATGAACGGGTAGATGTTCGGCAGCGGGCCGAGCAAGGCGTCTGGCCAGCAGGCATTGGACAGCCCGACGCCCTTGCCCGGCAGCCACTCCAGGTTGCCGTGCTTGCCGACGTGGATCACTGCATCGGCGGCATAGCCGTTGCGCAGCCAGAAGTGGAACGCCAGGTAGCCGTGGGGCGGCACCAGGTCGGGGTCGTGGTACACCGCGCTGTGGTCGACCTGGTAGCCGCGCGCCGGCTGGATGCCGACGAAGGTCAGGCCGTAGCGCAGGCCGGCCACCATCAGCCGGCCGCTGCGGTACATCGGGTCCTGTTCGGGCGGGCCCCAGCGTTCCAGCACGGCGCGCTGGTTGGCCTCGGGCAATGCGGCGAAGGCGCTGTGGTAATCGGCCAGGCTCAGGCTCTGGGCGCAGGGGCGCTGGTCGAGGTGGTCGAGGTCGTTGGTCACCCCGCCGAGCAGCTGGTGGATGAGTTCGGTGCCGCTGCCGGGCAGGCCGGCCACCGGGTAGTCCTGCGCCTGCAGGGCCTTGAGGATGTTGAGTGCGGCGCCGGGGGTGTCCAGGCCGACGCCATTGCCGATGCGCCCGTCACGGGTCGGGTAGTTGGCCAGCACCAGCGCCACGCGTTTGTCCTGGTTGCCCAGGCGCGCCAGCTCGACCCAGCGCCGCGCCAGCTCGGCGACGAAGTCCATGCGCTCGGGATGCGCCCGGTAGCAGACCACATCGGACTGGCTGCGCTCGCTGCGCCAGGCCAGGTCCTTGAAGCTCACGGGGCGGGTGATGATGCGCCCGTCCAGCTCCGGCAAGGCGATGTGCATGGCCAGGTCGCGAGCGCCCAGGCCTTGTTCGCTCTGCTCCCAGGCCGGTTGGTTGTCCTGGGCGCAGATCGCCTGCAGCACCGGTACATCGCGGCGCAACGGGCGCAGGTTGGGCTGTTCGGGGCTGGACAAGGCAAAGCCGGTGGTGTTGATCACCACTTCGGCCTGCACCTCATCGAGCCAGGCCTCGACCTGGTCGAGGCAGGCGCGCTCCTTGAGGCTGGCCACGGCAATCGGCAGCGGGTTCAGGCCACAGGCTTGCAGGCGCTGGCAAAACACGTCGATGAAGGCAGTGTTGGCCGCCTGCAGGTGCGAGCGATAGAACAACAGCGGCGCCACCGGTTGCTCGGGGTGCCAGTCGGCGTACCAGTCCTGCAGCTCGGCGCTGGCCTTGGCCGGGTGGTAAACCGCAGTACGCGGCAACGGCTGCGGTTCAGCCCAGGCGTAGTCACGCCCCAACCACTGGCTGGCCAGGCAGTTGAACAGGTTGACCGCGTTGGCCTTGCCACCCTGGCGCAGGTAGTGCCAGAGGCGTTCGGCCTGCTCGCCGCGCACCGTGCCCAGGTCGGTCAGCTCCGGGTCGGGGCGATCATCGCCGGGCACCAGGATCAGCTGCACGCCGCGCTGGCTGAGTTCCACCAACTGCTCGACGCCGTAGCGCCAGTAACCGACGCCACCGTGCAGCGACACCAGGATAACCTTGGCGTGGCGCAGCACTTCGTCCACATACAAGTCGACCGAGGCGTGGTTCTGCACCTGCATGGGGTTGGCCAGGCGCACGCTGGGGAAGTCGTCCGGCAACTGCTCGGCGGTTTCGGCGAGCAGCGCCAGGTGCGAATCGCCGCTGCAGAGGATCACCAGCTCGGCGGGGGTCTGGCCGAGGTCGGCAATGCTGTCGTCCGGCACGAAGCCGCCGGGCTGGGTCCGCAGCAGGTGCATGGGTCAGGCGCCCAGGGCCTGGCGCAGGCGCGCTTCCAGGTGCACGGCATCGAGGTCCTGGCCGATCAGCACCAGGCGGGTGATGCGCGGCTCGTCACTGCGCCAGGCGCGGTCGAAGTGCTTGTCGAAGCGCGTGCCCACGCCCTGGATCAGCAGGCGCATCGGCTTGCCGGGGATCGCGGCGAAGCCTTTGGCGCGCAGGATGCCGAACTCGGTGACCAGTTGCGTCAGGGCATCGAGCAACAGGCTTTCGTCGGCCTCTGGCAGGTCGATGGAGATCGAGTCGAAGGCGTCATGGTCGTGATCGTCATGGTCATCGCCGTCGTGGTGCGAATCGTGGTGGGTGCGACGGCCATCGATGTGCGCCTCGGATTCGGCACCCACGCCCAGCAGCACTTCCAGCGGCAGGCGGCCACTGCTGGCTTCGATCACTTTCACCGCCGGCGGCAGTTCTTCGGCGACTTCGGCACGCACCTTGGCCAGGCCTTCGGCGTCGATCAGGTCGGCCTTGTTCAGCACCACCAGGTCAGCGCTGGCCAGCTGGTCGGCGAACAGTTCATGCAGCGGCGACTCGTGGTCCAGGTTGGGGTCGAGCTTGCGCTGGGCGTCGACCTGGTCCGGGTAGGCGGCGAAGGTGCCGGCGGCCACGGCCGGGCTGTCGACCACGGTGATGACCGCATCGACGGTGCAGGCGTTGCGGATTTCCGGCCATTGGAAGGCTTGCACCAAAGGCTTGGGCAGGGCCAGGCCGCTGGTTTCGATGAGGATGTGGTCGAGGTCGCCGCGGCGCGCCACCAGTTCGCGCATCACCGGGAAGAACTCTTCCTGCACGGTGCAGCACAGGCAGCCGTTGGCCAGCTCGTAGACGCGGCCGTTGGCTTCTTCTTCAGTGCAACCAATGCTGCACTGCTTGAGGATTTCGCCGTCGATGCCCAGCTCGCCGAACTCGTTGACGATCACCGCGATGCGGCGGCCCTGGGCGTTGTCGAGCATGTGGCGCAGCAAGGTGGTCTTGCCCGAGCCGAGGAAGCCGGTGACGATGGTGACGGGGAGCTTGGCCAGTGTTTTCATGTCGCGATGCCCTTGGCAGCAATGGCGCGGGCATGCGGGACGACAGCCTCGGGCGTTGCCGGCCGGGCGCGTTCGCCACCGGATCACCCCGCCCGGTTGATAGTCGAAAACGTTGCGAGGCAGGTCTCCTGGCTTGCACTGTTCCGGCAGCGGCGCCGGTGGGATGGCGCCTTCCCGCGCTTGCGCAGTGGCTGTGCCGATCCTTTTGAGTGCTTACAGTTGCGGGGGCAGCCGCGGCTTGGACCGCGTTCCCGTCTTAGCTTCGGCCTGGGCCGAAGAACCTCGAAGCGGCAAGGCTACGCATCCGCCCGACACCGGTCAACCGCCGGGGCGATTGACGCAAGCCACGCCCCATGATTTGCTAGCGCACTGCGTTCAGGTGCCCCCACTGGGGGTGAAACGGGAAACCGGTGCGTCCAGCGTCTTTAATAGACAACGGACAAGGCCGGTGCTGCCCCCGCAACGGTAAGCGAGTGAAGCGTCTTGACCACTGTGCCGGCTCAACAGGCATGGGAAGGTGACGCCAACAGATGGAGCCCCGCTCCACCTCGCCAGCCCGGAGACCGGCCTGACACCACATCAACACCCCGCGGTGGGCGGGCGCTGTCGTATTCCCTGGGCTGTCCTGCCCGGGAGCGCCGCGCCTGTCCGTTGCCCCAATAAAAGCAGCAGAGGAACGCGTCATGCCGATTACCAGCGCAAAACACAGCATCGCCACCCCCGCCACACTCAGCCAACGCATGGTCGTCGCCATCGGCGCCAGCCTGCTGGGCCTGTGCCTGGTCTACTTCGCCGGCTTCTCGCACATCGAGGCGGTGCACAACGCTGCCCACGACACCCGCCACAGCGCCGCCTTCCCCTGCCACTGAGTAGCCCCGCATGATTACCCGTATTGCCCGCACCGCGGGCTTCAGTGGGCTGCTCGCCGCCCTGCTGCTGACGCTGCTGCAAAGCTTCTGGGTCGCCCCGCTGATTCTTCAGGCGGAGACCTATGAAAGCGCCGCCCCGGCAGCCGAGCACCATGAACATGGCGAAGCTGCCGCCCCCCACGAGCATGAGCACAGCGCCGAAGCCTGGGCGCCGGAAGACGGCTGGCAGCGCGTGCTGTCCACCACCGGTGGCAACCTGGTGGTCGCCGTCGGCTTTGCGCTGATCCTCGTCGCGCTGTACAGCCTGCGTGAGCCGGGCCGTGTCAGCACCGGTGCGCTGTGGGGCCTGGCTGGCTTTGCGGTGTTCTGCCTGGCGCCGACCCTGGGCCTGCCGCCGGAGCTGCCGGGCACCGCCGCTGCCGACCTGGGCCAACGCCAGACCTGGTGGATCGGCACCGCCGCCGCCACCGCCGCTGGCCTGGCATTGCTGGTGTTCAGCCGGCATTGGCTGTTGAAGGTGCTTGGCGCAGTGCTGCTGGTGATCCCCCATGTGATCGGCGCGCCACAGCCAGCGGTGCATGAAGGCCTGGCACCCGAAGCACTGGAAACCCAGTTCAAGATCGCTTCCTGGCTGACCAATGCCGCGTTCTGGGTGGCCCTGGGCCTGCTCAGCGCCTGGCTGTACCGTCGATCCAGCCAAGCCTGATGCTGGAATCTGCCAAGCCGCCGGCGCTGTACGCCGGCTTTGGCTGCCGCCGCGGCTGCCCGGTGGAGACCCTGGCGGTCCTGCTGCGCCAGACCCTGGCTGAGCACGCCCTGCCGCTCAGCGCGCTGCGCGGCATCGCCAGCATCGCGCCAAAGGCCCGCGAACCTGGCCTGCTGGCTTTGGCCGAGCGGCTCGGGCTGCCGTTCACTTGTTTCGATGCCGGGCAACTGCTCGGCTACGAGCCGCTGCTCAGCCAGCGCTCGGCCATCGCGTTCGCCCAGACCGGCTGCTGGGGTGTGGCCGAAAGCACCGCATTGGCCCTGGCTGCCCGCGATTCGGTACAGCCTGGCCTGCGCGTAACGCGCCAGCGACTCGGCGGCGCTACCCTGGCGCTGGCCATCGGCGGATAATCCGCCCTTTTACCTGCAAGGACTCCCCATGACGGTCTACTTCATCGGCGCCGGTCCCGGCGATCCGGAACTGATCACGGTCAAAGGCCAGCGTTTGATCCGCCAGTGCCCGGTGATCATCTATGCCGGCTCCCTGGTCCCCGCTGCCGTGCTCGAAGGGCACCGTGCCGAAACCGTGATCAACAGTGCCGAACTGCACTTGCAGCAGATCGTCGAGGCCATGCACCAGGCCCACCTCAACGGCCAGGACGTTGCCCGCGTCCACAGCGGCGACCCCAGCCTGTACGGCGCCATCGGTGAACAGATCCGCCACCTGCGCGAACTGGGCATCGACTACCAGATCATCCCCGGCGTGACCGCCACCGCCGCCAGCGCCGCGCTGCTGGGTTGCGAGCTGACCCTGCCGCAGGTGTCGCAGACGGTGATCCTGACCCGTTACGGCGACAGCTCACCGATGCCGGCCGGCGAACAACTGGCCGACCTGGCCCGGCATGGCAGCACCCTGGCCATCCACCTGGGCATCAAGAACCTGGCGAGGATCGTCGAGGAACTCCTGCCCCATTACGGCGCCGACTGCCCGATCGCCGTGGTCCATCGCGCTACCTGGCCCGATCAGGACTGGGCCAGGGGCACCCTGGCGGACATCGTCGAGCGCGTGGCCGGCAAGGGCTTCCGGCGCACCGCACTGATCCTGGTCGGCCATGTGCTGGGCGATGCACCCTTCGCCGAATCGGCGCTGTACCGCGCCGGCCATGCCCACTTGTACCGCCCGGGCAGCTGAAGCGATTGCCGCCAGAGGTGGCGACGGCGCACACTGCCCTACCACCTTACGGAGCCACGCCCATGCTCGAACTACGCCCCAACTGCGAGTGCTGCAACAGCGACCTGCCGGGCGACAGCCCGGACGCTTTGATCTGCTCGTTCGAATGCACCTTCTGTCGCAGCTGCAATGACCAGCACTTGCACGGCCGCTGCCCCAACTGCGGCGGCCCGCTGCTCAGCCGCCCGCCCCGGGTGGGCCAGGCCCTGAAGAACAACCCCGCCTCCAGCGAGCGCATCCTCAAGGCACATCCCGCCTGCAGCTGAGCCGCCTGCCTCAATGCCTTTCCTGGGGCGCTCCCACGCCCCTTTTGTAGTCCTTTTCTACAAATCCCTGTTGTCTTTTCAACGCGCCTATACTCGCCTATTACCAAGGGTTCGGAATCACCGTAATGTGCGCGCAGCCCAGTTGATCCGCAGGCGGGAGCCTGATGGAAGACAGGACATGGGCTCAATCCGACAGGAGTTTCACATGACATCCGTGCTGCTGGTCGATGACCATCACATTGTTCGCCTTGCTGTACGCATGCTGCTCGAGGGGGAGCGCTTCACCGTCGTCGGCGAAACCGGTAAAGGCAAGGATGCCGCACGCCTGGCCGAGCAGACCAAGGCGGATGTGGTCATCCTCGATATCGGCCTGCCCGACCTCGATGGCATGGAAGTGATCAAACGCCTCAAACTGCTCAACCCCTCCCCCAGAATCATGGCGCTGACCGGCCAGCCGGCTGACCTGTACGTACGCCGGTGCATGGACGCCGGAATCTCGGCCTTCGTCAACAAGGACGAGGACCTCGACGCCCTGGTCTTTGCCCTCAAGGCACTGGTCAAAGGCTATTCGACCTTCCCGCAGATGGCAGTCAACAGCAACACCCTGGAAAGCGAGGGTGAACGACTGGGCAGCCTGTCAAACCGTGAAATGGAGGTACTGCGCCGCCTCTGCGCGGGGCAGAGCAACAAGCTGATCGGCGAGCAGATGCACCTCAGCGCCAAGACCATCAGTACTTACCGCGGCCGGATCATGGAGAAGCTCAAGGTCGAATCACTGGTGGAAATGGTCGACCTGGCCAAACGTAACAACGCGGGCTGAAGCATGAGCAGGGGCACACTGCTGTGCCTGGTGCTGACCTTGCTGGTGCCGCTTCAGGGACTGTCCCAGACCACCAGCGAGGACCGTCACCTGCTGGCCCGTGCCCAGAGCGCCGCAGCGCCACTGCCCCTGGACGAAAACGACCGCCAATGGCTGCGCGAACGCCGGGTACTGACCTTGGGTGGTTCGCGCCCCGACTACCCGCCTTTCGACATCAACACCAGCCAGGACGACTACGAGGGCCTGAGCGCCGATTACGCCGGCCTGATCGCCGAGCAACTGGGGATTCCCATCCAGGTACGGCGCTATCCTACCCGCGCGCAGGCCATTGCTGCCCTGCGCCGTGGCGAGATCGACCTGCTGGGCACCTCCAACGCTTTCGAAGCCGACGACGCCGAACTCGCCCTGAGCCTGCCCTATGCCGATGACCTGCCGGTACTCGTCAGCCGACAGGGCGGTGCTCTGCTGGAGGGCAGCGACCTGGCCGGCCAGCGCCTGGCCCTGGTCGATCACTACCTGCCCCTGCAAGCCGTCCAGCAGCTCTACCCCAGCGCCCAGATAACCCTGTACCGCTCTACCCTGGCCGGGGTCGCGGCGGTCGCGCTGGGCCAGGCAGATGCTTACCTGGGCGACGCCATCAGCAGCGACTACGTGATCAGCAGAAGCTACCAGGGCGCAGTCAAGGTCGATCACTTCGTCAAACTGCCGGCCGGCACTTTCGCGTTTGCCCTGGACCGCGACAACCAGCGTCTGCGCGCCCTGATCGACCAGGCCTTGGGACGCATCGCCGACAGCGAACGACTGAACATCCTGCGCCGCTGGACCAGTGGCAGCACCAGCATCCTGCTCGATCGCCGGCTGGACGCCCTTACCGCCGAAGAGCGCGCCTGGATCACCCAGCACCGCACGGTGAAGGTAATGATCAATACTGCCCTCGCACCGCTGACTTTCACCGATAGCCAGCAGCAACCACGCGGCCTGACCATGGACGTGCTGGAACATATCAGCCTGCGCACCGGCCTGCGTTTCGACGTGGTCGGCGCACAGTCGTTCGGCGAGATGGTCGATGCCGCGACTCAGGGCAAGGTCGACATGCTCGGCGCCATTGGCTATGACCCGCAGCTGGCCACTCGCTTGCGTTACAGCCGCCCGTACCTGGCCACTGCGCAGGTGCTGGTGATGCGCACAGGCTCGCCGCCATTGGACCCGGCACAGCCGCTGAACGACCAGCGGGTGGCGCTGTTGCGCGGCTCGCCATTGCTCGAGGGACTACTGCAGCAGGCACCTCGCGTGCGCCCAGTCGAGGTGGACAATCCCTTGCAACTGATGGAAGCGGTGCTCAAACGCAAAGCCGATGTCGCGCTCAGCCCTTATATCAACGCCAGCTACTTCATCAGCCAGGTGTTCAAGGGTGACCTGCGGATCGCTGCGCAACTGGGTGATGAACCCGCGCTCGCGGCTTTCGCCGTCGACCCTGCACAACCCCAGCTGCAAGCCATCCTCGACAAGGCGCTATTGAGCATTGCGCCTGACGAGCTTGAACAACTGGTCAATCGCTGGCGTACCAGTGCGGTAGTCAGCGACAGTCCCTGGCGCAACTACCGGACCCTGGCACTCCAGGTGCTGGTGGCGGCCAGCGTTTTGCTGGCGGGCGTGGTGTTCTGGAACAGCTACCTGCGCAAACTCATCCATCAGCGCACCGAGGCCCAGCATGCACTGCAGGATCAACTGCAGCTCAGCCGCGGGCTGTTGGAGCAGTTGCGCCAGGCGAAAGAGGACGCTGAACAGGCCAACCAAGCCAAAAGCACGTTTCTCGCGGTCATGAGCCATGAAATCCGCACGCCGATGAACGCGGTCATCGGCTTGCTCGAACTGGCCCTGGAGGACAGCCGTCATGGCCGCATCGATGGCCAGGCGCTGGAAACCGCCCATGGCTCGGCGACCGGGCTGCTTGAGCTGATTGGCGACATTCTCGATATTTCACGCATCGAAGCCGGGCACATGACCCTGCAACCGGTGCCCATGGAACTGGTCGGACTGGTGCGCGCCACACAACGGGTATTCGAAGGCAATGCGCGTGCCAAGGGCATTCATCTGCGTGCCACGCTGCCCACGGAGCACTGCTGGGTGCTGGGCGACCCCCTGCGGCTAAAGCAGGTGTTGTCCAACCTGTTGAGCAACGCGATCAAATTCACTGAGGAGGGGCGGATAGACGTTGCACTGGAGGTGGCTGCGCACGACGAGCAATCGGTGGGTGTCATGTTGCAGGTGAAGGATAGCGGCGTGGGTATCAGCAGCGCTGACCAGGCGCGACTGTTCACCAGCTTTACCCAGATGGACGGACGCCGGGCTCGCCAAGGCGCGGGGCTGGGCCTGGTGATCTGCCGCGACCTGTGCGAGCTGATGGGTGGCACCCTGACCCTGCAAAGCCTCGAGGGCCTTGGCACCCAGGTGGATGTCCACCTCGACCTGCCGATCGCCGTTGCGTCCGAGGGCCTATTACCCACGCCTGTTGCGCCCCCTGCCGAGAGCCCCTCATTGAGAGTGCTTGTGGTCGATGACTACCCTGCCAACCTGTTGCTGCTCGACAAGCAGCTGCGCACGCTGGGCCATAAGGTAGTGCTCGCCGAACAGGGCCAGGACGCGTTGGCATTGTGGCGAAAACACCCTTTCGATGTGCTGATCACCGATTGCAACATGCCGATCATGGACGGGCACGAACTGACCCGAAGCATTCGCACGCTGGAACGTGACCAGGGCCTGCCTGCCTGCGTGATCATCGGCGTCACCGCCAATGCCCAGGCGCAAGAGCGTCAACGCTGCCTGGACGATGGTATGGACGAGTGCCTGTTCAAGCCCATTGGCCTGCAAGACCTGCGTGCAGGCCTGGCGTCGGCGAGCGTGCTGCCGGCGGTTGCAGCCATGGTTGCCACACCGCCGCCTGGCCAAAGCGGATTTGCGCTGGAGCAATTGCGCCACCTCACCCAGGATGACGAGCAACTGACCCTGCGCCTGCTGCAACAGCTGGCCGAGAGCACTCAAGAAGACCTGCAAGCGCTGCACGAGCTAGGAGCCTCACCGCTCCCTGATGCCCTCGCCATGGCGGTGCACCGCATCAAGGGCGGCGCCAAGATGCTCAAGGTGCGGGGCGTGGTGAAGGACTGCGAGGCCATTGAGCGGGCCATGGCCCTGGGCCAGCCAACCGAGCAATTGCTTGCCCGTCTGCTGGCCAGCCTGCAGAGCCTGGAGCAAGAGCTGCGCCAGGGTATCAATGCAATTGAAGGGTCGAACTGATCTGGCTGATCGCGTCCACCACGTGCCGTGAGCCCTGCTGGATTTCCATGATCACCGTGCCCGCTTCATTGGCCAGTTCCACCCCCAGCCCGGTGCGGGTAAGGCTCGACTGCATGCTGGCCACGGCATTCAGTGACAGGTCATGGTTCTGCCGCACCACTTCGACGATCTCCAGCGTTGCCTTGCTGGTGCGCGCGGCCAGGCTGCGCACTTCATCGGCGACCACGGCAAAGCCACGCCCGTGCTCGCCAGCCCGGGCGGCTTCGATCGCTGCGTTGAGTGCCAGCAGGTTGGTCTGGTCGGCAATGCCACGAATGGTCAGGACAATCTGGCCGATCAGCTCGGACTGCCTGCTCACCGCATCGAGGCTGAGTGCGGCCTGGTTGAGCTCGGCAGAAATCTGCTCGATCACCTCGACCGTCTGCTGCACCACCTGGGTACCCTTGCGCGCGCAGGCGTCGGTTTGCACCGAGCTTGCGTGGGCAGCATCGGCAGCGGTCTGTTGGGTGCTGACCTGGTTGGTGATGTCGCTGGCGAACTTAACCACTTTGGTCAATCGCCCTTTGTTGTCGAAGATAGGGTTGTAAGAGGCCTCCAGGTACACGGTCTGGCCTTGCTTGTTGACCCGTTCGAAGCGGTGCGAGTGGTATTCGCCGCGGTTCAGCGAAGCCCAGAACTCGCGGTACTGGGCCGATTCACGTTCGTGGGCCAGGCAGAACAGGCCGTGGTGGCGGCCCACCACTTCCTCCAGGCGATAACCCATGGTGTCGAGGAAGTTCTGGTTGGCCTTGATCACCCTGCCGGCCGGGGTGAATTCGACCACCGCCATGGAGCGGCCGATGGCCTTGAGCAGGCTCTCGCTCTCGTGCTCTTCGATCACATGGCGGGTGATGTCGGATGCCACCTTGATGACGCTGGTGACTTGTTGGCGGTCGTCGATCACCGGCATGTAGCTGGCTTCGAGCCAGACTTCGCGGCCGGCCTTGTCCAGCCGTTCGAAGGTGCCGCTGATGGCCTTGCCCTGCCCCAGCTCACGCCACAGTTGCTGGTACTCGGCGCTTTTGGCGTAGGCGGGGTCACAGAATATTCGGTGGTGCTTGCCGCGGATCTCGTCAGCGCTGTAGCCCATCGTGGTGCAGAAGTGGTCGTTGGCCTCGAGGATGGTGCCATCGGGGGCGAACTCGATCATGGCCATGGAGCGGCTGATGGCGGCGAGCTTCGCTTCCATGGCGGCCAGGGCCTGGCGGCAGCGCTGGATTTCGACCAGGTCGGACTTGCGGTGGTACTCGAACATGCGCTGGGACTCCTTTGCCCCCCCGGGATGTCCTGAGCATAGATGGGCGTTACCGGCGTGCAAGCGCTTTGATATCACTTTTGGATTAGGTATTTGAGCCGTTGGTCTGGTTTGTGGTCGGGGTCGGGGTCGGGGTCGGGGTCGGGGTCGGGGCTTAGTGTGTTGGTTTTGATAGATGTATGCGCATTCATTTGCGATGGCGACGCATAGTCACCTTTCCGCCCTTACGGCGGCCTACTTT